>JBKJPN010000139.1:0-14564 GCA_046595125.1 Ferruginibacter sp. | reverse complement strand
CAGTTGCTTCTTGTATCCAAATCCTACAAATGGATTGTTTGAAGTACGTTACCATAGTGTAGCCAATAATGTGCTGCCACGTACGGTAACGGTTTACAATTCAGCAGGAAACAGGGTGATGACCAAAGTTTACATTGTAGGCAGACCATATGACCGTATGTTAGTAGATCTGACAAATGAGTCAACAGGAGTTTACACGGTAGAGATTGGTGACCGCAATGGAGCCCGACTAGCTATCTGTAGAGTGGTCGTAGTAAGATAAACAAATACCGATTTATACAAATCCCTCCCGAGTTTTTCGGGAGGGATTTTTTTGTGAGGAGCTTTCGTTATTTAAAGATGGCTATTTGGTAAATTAGATTATCTTTTTTAAGTGTAATTATTCCAATTCAATCCTAACTTTTAAATTCAACTACCTTTGCAACTGAATTTGTAGTTATGAACTTCAGTGATTTAAATATAAACAGTCCTTTGCTCAACGCATTGGAAGAGATGGGCATACAGAGTGCAACCACCATTCAGCACCGTGTTTTTCCCGTTGTTATGAGTGGCAGAGACGTTTGTGGAATTGCGCAAACCGGTACCGGTAAAACTTTTGCCTACTTGCTGCCATTACTGAGGCTATGGAAATTCAGTAAAGAAAAAAATCCACAGATATTAATAATAGTACCAACTAGGGAACTGGTGGCACAGGTAGTTGAATCGGTTAATGCGTTAACTAAATACATGAATGTGATTGCAGTAGGTGTTTATGGCGGCGTAAATATAAATACGCAATGGACTGAATTACAAAAAGGGTCCGACGTATTAGTGGCTACACCAGGCAGGCTGTACGACCTTATTTTAAACGGGGCTTTTAAAACTAAGGCCATTAAGAAACTGGTGATTGATGAGATGGATGAAATGCTGAATCTGGGTTTTAGAACGCAAATAAAAAACATCCTGGATCTGTTGCCGGCAAAGCGGCAGAATCTTTTGTTCTCTGCTACTATTACTGATGAAGTGGAAGTGTTAATGCAAACTTATTTCAATGATCCAGAGCGAGTTGAAGCAGCACCTACGGGTACACCACTTGAAAATATTGAACAAACCTATTACGATGTTCCTAACTTTTATACAAAGTGTAATTTGCTACACTTATTACTTACACAGGATGTAAACATGACCAAAGTTTTGGTCTTTGCCGCTACTAAAAAACTGGCAGATGAACTGTATGGGCAGCTGGAAGCTAAATTCCCAGGCGAGGCTGGGGTCATTCACTCTAATAAGGAACAGAATCATCGCTTTAATACGGTTAAGCAATTTCACGATGGAACCTATAGGTTTATCATTGCCACTGATATTGTGGCTCGTGGTATCGATGTGGCAGAAGTAACACATGTCATCAATTTTGATATGCCCGAAGTGCCAGAAAATTATATACACCGCATTGGACGTACTGGTAGGGCCGATAAGAAAGGTATTTCCATCAGTTTTATCACAGAAAAAGAAAAGCCTTTACAGGAAGCTATTGAATTGCTGATGAATTTTAAAATTACTGCAACTGATTTACCTGAAGACCTTTTCATTTCTGAAGAATTGACCGAAGATGAAAAACCAAAGGTTTTCATGAAAACCATTCAGTTAAAAATTCCTAAGAAAGAAGAACGTGGGCCGGCCTTTCATCCAAAATCGGCAAAGAACAGTAAAGTAAACTTTATTGTAAAAAAGAAAGACAGAATGATGAAAAAATATGGCAAGCCTATTAAGCGGGCTCCTAAAAAGTAATTAACTTCCTCAGCAGCCTTTTACATTTCAATGCAACAAACCCAATTAATAATTCTAATAATTTTTTTACTTGCTATTATCTACGCTGTAAAGTTTCTGCAGAAAAAAAAAGTATTAGTTAAGGAGCTGGTGCCAGTCTTAATGTCAAAAATCCTGAGCGAACAGGTTCCTTTTTACCAACAGTTGCACGAATCTAAGCAGGCTGAATTTGAAGAAAGAGCCGCTGTGTTTTTAACTCAGGTTAGAATTACTGGAGTTAAAACGTTTGTAGAAGATATTGATAGGATATTAATTGCTGCCAGTGCCATCATCCCCATTTTTAATTTCCCCGGATGGGAATACCATAACCTGCATGAAGTGTTGCTTTATCCCGATTCATTTGATCATGAATACAAGCAGGAAGGCGAAGGTCGCAATGTGTTGGGTATGGTAGGCAGCGGGGCTATGAATCATGTGATGATATTATCACAGCATGATTTGCGGCAGGCTTTCATAGACAAAACTGGTATGGACAACACGGCCATACATGAGTTTGTACACCTGCTGGATAAAACCGACGGCGATATAGATGGTGTGCCCGAAGCGTTGGTTGATAAAAAATACATTGTACCCTGGCTGCAACTGATGCAGCAGGAGATAAAAGATATTCTACAGGATAAGTCTGATATAAACCCGTACGGTGCAACCAATGAAGCAGAGTTTTTTGCCGTTGCCTCAGAATATTTTTTTGAAAGACCCGATTTGCTTCGCCAAAAACACCCCGAACTATTCCAACTGCTGGAAAAAATATTTGCAGCAAAAAGGAAATAATCGATAGCTCAGCACTTTTTCATTTAATAAATAAATGGCCATTAGTCATTTTTGTTAAGCCTCCAATTGTCATAAAATTGTAAAATAAATCCCCCTCAATTCGATATTACGTATAAATAAAGCCTTGTGGACAAATATTATTAACCATCTTGTAAATATTATTTGCTATTTTCAAATTCTTGCATATTTTCGTTAACCAAAAATTAACGCTGAATATTTTTAACGAAAAATCAGCTTGCTACCGAATTTGTGTGTTTTAAAAAATGAAAAACATTCAGCTAAAGAGCAGGCCTGTATTATTTTTTTAACGAAACAAACTAAAGCTTATGAGAAAATCCTTTTTACTTCTATCAGGGTTGCTGTTTTTTTCATTGATAACCTTGGCTCAAAAAACAATTAAGGGCAAGGTTACCGATGATCAAGGCAACCCGTTAGGTAGCGTGTCTATTGTTCTAAAAGGAACAAAAACTGGAACTACTACAAATGATGATGGTGTTTATTCCATCAGCGTACCAGCTAATGTTAAAGTGTTGGTTTACTCTTTCCAGAGTAAATTAACGCAGGAAGTTAGCATCGGCAGCAGCAATGACATCAGTGTTACCCTGTTACCTAACGACAAAGCTTTGGAGGAAGTTGTTGTAGTTGCTTATGGTACTGCCAAGAAAGAAACCCTTACCGGATCGGTAGGAACCATTAAGGCGGCAGATATTGCCAAAAGGCCAATCACTAACGTTATGAACGCAATTGAAGGTGCCATACCGGGCGTAATAACAAGTTCGTCGAACGGTCAACCCGGTTCAGCGCCATCTATTCGTGTTAGAGGTTTCGGTTCAATTAACGCAAATTCTACACCACTTCTGGTGGTTGATGGTGTTCCTTATGGAGGCGGATCATCTAACATCAACCCAGATGATGTAGAATCTACTACTATTTTGAAAGACGCAGCTGCTACAGCGTTATTTGGCTCAAGGGGCGCAAATGGTGTTGTTATGATAACTACAAAAAAGGGTAAAAAGGGAAGAAATAATGTTTCTTTAAAGGTGTTGCAGGGTTACTCAACCCGGGGACTTGCTGAGTACGACAGACTGAACCCCTTTGAATATTATCCAATGATGTGGGAAGCACAGCGTAACCAAATGATATTTCCATCTTCGGGAACTGGTATCTCTTATGACTCTGCTAACAGAGTAGCAACTGGTTTAACTACCCGTCCGGGAATCCAAAGTTTATTGTCTTATAATCCATTCAATGTTGCCAATAATAATATTGTAGGTGTTGATGGAAAAATTAATCCTAATGCAGAGTTGATTTATGGCGATGATTTGGACTGGCTCAAGGAATTAATGCGTACCGGCTCAAGAAAAGAGTACACCATAAATTTCAACGGCGGGTCGGATAAGTCTGACTATTATATGTCGTTGGGTTACCTAGATGACAAAGGATTTACTATCCGCTCAGATCTAAAGCGTTATTCAGGAAGATTAAATGTAAATGTTACACCTAAAACTTGGTTAAAAACAGGGTTGAATATCAGCGGAAATATCACTACCTCTAATCAGGCAAGCGATGGATCGAGCACAACTTTTGTTAATCCATTTTTCTATTCACGTAACGTAGGTCCTATTTATCCGGTGTATGCACACAATATGACAACGGGTGCATACCTGCTGGATTTTGCAGGCAACCGGTTTTGGGATTTAGGCAATATGGGTGGTGCACAGGGTGTACCAAACAGGCCGAGTGGTGGTTTTGCCGGAAGACATACTTTGGCAGAAACCAGTTTAAATGAACTGAATTTCAACAGAACTGTATTAAGTGCCAGAAACTATGTTGATATTAATTTCCTAAGAAATTTCAAATTCACCAACAATGTTTCTGTTGATTTTGAATATCAGCGTGATGCATCTTACGAGAATACGTTGGTGGGTGATGGTGCACCGGGTGGCCGAGCTTCACGTGAAGTAGCTTCTTCCGCCACAGTGGTATTAAGTCAGATTTTGAATTATGGTAAAACTATTAGAAAAGCACATCGTATTGACGTATTGGCTGGTCATGAAACCTTAAACCAGAAAGATGATGGCCAAAGAGGCTTCAGGCAGGGACAAACCGTTTTGGGTATTACCGAACTGAATAACTTTACCACCATCAACGCAGCAACCTCTTACCTTGATAGGTATAGGATTGAAAGTTATTTATCAAGAGTTACGTACGATTACAACAGTAAGTATTTCTTGTCTGCCAGTATCCGTCGGGATGGTAACTCCCGTTTTGCACGTGAATCCAGATGGGGAACTTTCTGGTCAGTAGGTGGCGGTTGGAATGTTGAAAAAGAAAACTTTATGAAGAGCATAAAGGCAATCAGCCAATTTAAACTAAGAAGCACTTATGGTGTAGTTGGTGTTGCCGATGGCATTGGATTTTATGCTTACCAGGGCTTGTATAATTTTTCGAACAATGCAAATGAGCCAGGTATTGTACAAAGCCAAACAGCTTACCTGAACCGTGAGCTTACTTGGGAAACAAACAAACAGTTTGATATAGGGTTGGATTTTGGACTGTTTAAAAACAGAATTACCGGTTCGATAGAGTATTACAACAGGCAGTCTGCCGACCTTTTGTTTGCCATTCCGCAGCCATTATCAGGCGGTTTATTAACTGCAAACAAAAATACTGCAACTATGTATAACCGGGGTGTTGAATTAAACCTGAATGCGGATGTTATTCGTTGGAAGGGAATTACTTGGAACATGAACGTAAATTTATCTACAGTAAAAAATAAGATTACAAAAATGCCGGAAGAAGTTCCGGAGTTTGTAACCGGTACAAAAAAATATGCTGTAGGCGCATCTATATATGAGTACTGGCTGCGCAGTTTTTATGGAGTTGATCCAACTGATGGTGCGGCATTGTATGTGGCTAACAATACGGCAGCAAGCAGCACCAGAAGGTTAATTGACAATAAGTTTGGCGGAAAAGATACCGTAACTACTTCAATTTCAAACGGCAAGTTTGAGTATCAGGGAACCGCAATTCCAGATTTGTATGGATCATTCTCTCCAACTCTTTCTTACAAAGGAATTTCATTGAGTGCATTATTCACTTTCCAAATGGGCGGCAAAACCTATGATGGAGCCTGGGCTGCATTAATGTCATCGGGCACCTATGGAGGAGCCATATCAAGCGAAATTTCTAAACGTTGGCAGAAACCCGGCGATATAACTAATATACCAAGAATGGATGCCGGAAGAACCGTTGATCATAACGGCGCTTCAACCAGGTGGTTAATCGATGCGTCTTACTTGAATATCCGTACAATAAACTTGTCTTATTCGGTGCCAAATAAACTGCTGTCGAGAGCTAAAATTACCTCGGCTCAGGTATTTGTAACTGGAGAGAATATGGCATTCTTTTCCAAAAGAAAAGGATTAAATAACCAGCAGGCATTTTCAGGTGTAACCTCTAATGCCTATCCTCCATCAAGGAACTTAACATTCGGTTTAAACTTAAATCTATAAAAATTACCACGATGAGAAAATATATTTTATCTACGTTGGTCATTGTATCTCTCGGTTTTTCTTCTTGTAAGAAAGAATTCCTGGATACGTTTCCAACTACAGCAGTTTCCACTGAAGACGCATTGAAAAATATGCCGAACGCTATTGCTGCGCTTAATGGAATTCACCGTATTATGTATGTGCAATACGATGCTCAGGGCCAGTCGGGTGAGGGTGCTTGTAATTTGTTCAGAGATTATATGGGCGAAGATTTAGTCTATCCATTAGCAAATGGAAGTACCGGTCATATTACCTGGTACCAGTGGCAAGCTCACCGGAATGTAAACTCAAGCGATATGCGCTTTGTTTACCGCTATTATTACCGCATCATTTCCAATGCCAATGTGCTAATCAATGGCATTGATGGAGTACCAGGGTCAACCGCCGATAAAAACATGGTTAAGGGACAGTGTTTGGCTTACCGTGCCTGGGCACATTTTCAATTAGTGCAGTTATGGGGTATTAGGTATGATAAAACTACTGTTCCAAACAGCCAGCCAGGCGTTCCTTTAATGCTCCAAAACTTTCCATTAAATACACCTGTGGCCCGATCAACAGTGGAAGAAGTATATACACAGGTAAATAAAGATTTGGATGCTGCTGAAACTTTATTGGCAGGCTATAGCCGAATAGGTTCTGCTGCAAAATCAAATCTTAATACAAATGTAGTACAGGCCATTAAAGCCCGGGTAGCGCTGGCACAACAAGATTGGGATAAGGCAGCCACAAATGCAATTGCTGCAAGAAGCGGGTTCCCTTTAATGTCAAACACGGATTACACTTCTGGGTTTAATACTGTGGGAGTTAACGAGTGGATCTGGGGTAGCCGCCAGATTGACGATCACAACACTTTCTTCTTTTCATATTTTGCTTATATCTCTTGCAACTTCAATTCTACAGTAATTCGTACGCAACCAAAAGCGATGAATCAGAATTTGTGGACGGCAATTCCAACAACGGATATCCGTAAGAGTGTATTTGATGGCAATATCGGCGCTGCCAATACCACTCCGGTTCCTCCGGGAGGCGCAAAAGTTCGTTACCAGAATAAAAAATTCTTGGCAAAGAGCGATGCATTAAGTGTTGGAGACGTTCCTTATATACGTTCGGGTGAAATGTTTCTTATTGAAGCAGAAGCTCGTGCAAGACAAGGTGGACAAGAAATTGCTGCCCGTACTGCATTAAATGCATTACGTACTAACAGGCATATTGTTACAGTTCCGGCAACAATTTTTGTGCCTTCGACCAGCACTGGTCAAGCATTAATTGATGAGATTATGTTCAACAGAAGGATTGAGCTTTGGGGCGAAGGCCATCGTTTTACCGATTTAAAACGTACAAACCAACCCATGAGCAGAGCAGGTATTCCAAATCACCTACCCGCTTTAACATTAATTACTACTGTAGCCGCAGGAGATAAAATTTGGCAATTCCTGTTTCCGCAGGATGAACTAGATGCGAATAAATTATGTGTACAAAACCCGCTTTAAAATTTTTTGTCTTGATTACCAGTTTGATGAGAGCCATCCCGTTAATTCGGGGTGGCTTTTTTTATTGTTTAAGATGCCGAAGGTCTTTAGCCGGCCGCTTACCTTTAATGTTTGCATAAAATGCAATTAACTTTTTTATATCAGTATCTTCATCATCGCTGGTAAAAAAGGCTTCGCCAACAACCAGTTTTTTATTTTCATAGTCGAGGCCAATGGGTACAATAGGCACGCCGGCAGCTTTGGCAATATGATAAAAACCGGTTCTTAAAGTATCTACTTTTTTACGGGTCCCTTCGGGTGCAAGACCCAGTATAAAATTCTCGTTGGCATTAAACAAAGCAACAACTTGCCCTACCATGCCGAGTTTTCCATTACGGTCAACAGGTGTACCACCAAGCCATTTTAACAACCAGCCCAACGGTCCCACAAACAACTCTTTTTTACCTAAAAATTTTGCATGGCGAATGTTTAAGGCATTACGTGACGCAAAGCCAACCATTACATCTACCCAATGTGTATGGGGCGCTACTGCCAAAACTAATTTTTTATGATGATAGGGGAAGTCGCCAGAAATTTTCCAGCCAAATATTTTCCAGTAAAAATTTAAGAACAAGCGAATCATTTAAGTAAGATACAGGATTTGTGATTTGCAGCCAAAGTACAAAACGTCACAATCAAATCAGTCGTTTTCGTGTATCTCCCAATAAGTGAGGTGCGAAATCATTTGCCACTGCTTGTTGCGGCGTTCATATACCCGTATGTATTTTAAATGATAGCGGCTATTTTCTTTTGTGCTCTTTTTTATTACCGATAGTTTGCCCTTCAGGATGGCGATGTCTGTATGCAGTTCAACGGTAACAGAATCATGTTGCCGTTGCAAAAAACTCCCTTTGGCTACAGATGCAAACCAGCCTTGCTTTCCTTCAACACGTCCCGAGCCATGGCTGAACACAAAATCATCTGCATATAGTTTATCAAGTGCATTAACATTGTTGTCTACTACATAATTATCAATTTGCTGATTCAGCAATAATAGAATACTGCTGTCGCTGTTTTGTTGGGCCGCCGATACATAAGTACAAAACAAACCAGCCAATGTAACGATGATTGTTTTTAGCATACCGTAAAGCTAATTATTTGTTTGCTAAATTACAATTGGCGGAAGGGTGTAAATTCGGCGGGAAATATTATATAACTTACGGCAATGAAAAAATTCTTATTGCCGGTACTTCTCTGTTTTAGTTTCTCAGTTTTTGCCCAGCAAAAACAATCTTATAAAATTATTGCCTATTACACAGGCGATGGAGATTCTATTAAACAATGGCCAGTTGAAAAACTAACGCATATCATTTTTAGTTTCCTTAAAATACAAAATGATACACTCACTTTTCACCATGAAAAACAGGAAAAAAGTTTGCAGCAACTTGTTGCGTTGAAAAAGGAATACCCGCAGTTAAAAATAATGGTGAGTATTGGTGGTTGGGGTGGTTGTTCGTTTTGCAGTGATATGTTTGCATCTGCTGAGCGAAGACAGTTATTTGCCAAAACCACTGTTTCGCTTTTTAAACAATACGGAATTGATGGTATCGATCTCGATTGGGAATACCCCGCAATTGAAGGTTATCCCGGCCATAAATTTATGCCCGAGGATAAGGATAATTTTACAGCGCTGGTAAAAGAATTACGGAAGGAAATGGGCAACAACTATCTGTTAACTTTTGCTGCCGGGGGTTTTATTAAATATATGGAGCAATCAATTGATTGGGAAAAGGTAATGCCCGTTGTTGATTTTGTAAACCTGATGACCTATGATCTGGTGGGCGGCTACTCTAAGGTAACGGGCCATCATACGCCATTACATGACTATATGCCCAATCAGGAATCTACAAGTAAAGCGGTCAACTGGCTGCTGAATATGAAGATTCCGGCAAGCAAGTTAATTATCGGTGCAGCCACGTATGCCAGGGTTTGGGAGAATCTACCGGAAACATCACACCCTTTGTATCAGTTTGGTGATTTTAAAAGAGGTGTAGCATTTACCGATTTTACAAGTTACTTCAGCGACACATCTGGCTTTAAATATTATTGGGATAGAAAAGCAAAAGCCCCATATCAATATAATAAGACAAAACATCTTTTTGCCACATTTGATGACAGGCGTTCTATAAAAGGGAAAACAAAATTCATTCGTCGTAAAAATTTGGGAGGTATCATGTTTTGGGAACTTGGGCAGGATGAGAAAGAAAATGGATTAGTTGAAGTAATACATCAGAATCTGAAAAGTTAGCATTGAGTAGTACTGTACGTGCTGATATGATAGCATGATCGATTTTATTTCCTCCAAAAAAAAACTGTATTTTTACAGCCATTGAAAAAAAGAAACGGCATATCGTTTAAGGCACAATTGCTGAAATATACGGCAGCACTACTGTTGTGCAGTTGTCTCCTGTTTTTAACCGGAATTAATTTTATCATATACGGCGGTGATGCTAAAAGTATCAGTATTGCAATGGAAGCTGCCGAGGATAACGCTTCCGATGAATCCTCGCCTGAAAAACCTGCCGAAGGAAAATCTTCAATAAACAGTGTAAGTATTCAGGAAGAATATGTACATGAAATAAGCTTTGTAAGCAGCCTTACACTGGTTGATAATCCTAGACAATACCGCTTATTGGATGCTGCCCGGCTAGCCATTGTTCATTTTGAACTGCTCTCTCCTCCACCCAACGTTTAGGGTTTTCATTATTGCCGCGTAGTCGGCCCTTCTCATTTATTATTACAAATCTGATGTTCCGTATAGTACTATATGTACAGCGGGATGCCAATAAAGAATATTTTATTATGAAAACACACACTAAGGAGTTTTTTGATAACCTTACGCCACATGCAGCTTTTGAGGTTTTAAAAGAGGGCAATAAAAGATTTACCCAAAACATAAAAATAAACCGCGACCTGCAGGAGCAATTATCAGATACAGTACATGCGCAGTATCCGTTTTCTGTTGCATTAAGTTGTATGGACAGCCGTACGGCGGTGGAACTAATTTTTGATCAGGGGCTGGGCGAAATATTCAGCATTCGTATTGCCGGCAATATTATCAACGATGACATATTGGGCAGTATGGAGTATGCTTGTAAAGTGGTTGGTTCAAAATTAATATTGGTGTTGGGCCATACGAAGTGCGGTGCCATTAAAGGCGCCTGCGATGATGTACAGATGGGAAACCTTACGCCACTGCTTGAAAAAATAAAACCGGCAATCCACAACACAAAAAATTACGGCATTAGCGAACACAATCAGCTATATGCCGAAAAAGTAGCTTATGCCAATGTGGTTCATTCCATGGAGGAGATTTTACAGCGCAGTGAAATTATTGCTGAACTTTACCACCAGGGCAAAATAGGTATTGTGGGCGGCATGTTTAGTATTGAAAGTGGCCGCGTACATTTTATCAAGGAGATGTTTGACGATGAAATTCTGGAAACAAAAGTTTTTTTGGAAAAGGGGTTGGTTAGTCAGTGATTAACCAAACAATGATTTTAAAGAAACAAAGAAAAAGAGTACTTTAACACACAGAACGATTACCAACGAATATTAAAACAACAGCTATATGATAACAGCTATTTGTATTATTTTTATCTTAGGCTATACAGCCATTGCGCTGGAGCATCCCATAAAAATAAATAAAGCCGCCACGGCATTGGTAACAGCGGCACTTTGCTGGTCGGTATATGCATTGTTTTCTGCTAATGGTCACGAAGCCTCTGAATACCTTACCGGCCATTTAGGCGAAGTTTCAGGTATTTTATTTTTTCTGATGGGCGCCATGACGATAGTGGAATTGATTGATGCTCATGATGGATTTTATATAATTACCAGTCGCATAAAAACTACCAATAAAAGAAAAATGGTATGGTTGGTTGCGTTCATCACATTCTTTCTTTCTGCCGCTTTGGATAACCTTACAACAACGATCGTTTTGGTTTCGCTGCTGCGCAAAATAATTGCAGATAAGGAAGAAAGACTGATGTTTGCTGCCTTGGTGGTTATTGCTGCAAATGCCGGCGGGGCCTGGTCTCCAATAGGTGATGTTACCACCACCATGCTTTGGATTGGCGGGCAGATTACCGCAGCCTCCATCATTATGCAAACCTTTGTACCAAGTTTGGTAAGCTTAATTATTCCGGCAGCATTAATTGCGTGGAGAATGAAAGGAAATTTTAAACATGCAGATGATAAAGCAGAAGAGAATATAAATTTTAATACCAGCGATTTTAAAAGAAACCTTGTTTTTGGCTTAGGCATTGCCAGTCTTTTGTTTGTACCCATTTTTAAAACCATTACACACCTGCCTCCTTATATGGGTATTTTGTTTGGCCTAGGTGTAATGTGGATTATTACCGAACTTATCCATAGCGAAAGAGATGAGCAGGAAAAAGGTTTGTTATCGGTAAACCATGCGCTGCGTAAAATTGATACGCCTAGCGTTTTATTCTTCTTAGGAATTTTATTAAGCATTGGCGCCCTGCAGGCAACCGGTGTTTTAACCGATTTGGCTACGCTGATGAATGATAAGATTGGTGATATAAAGATTATAACCATGTCGATAGGCCTGCTTTCGGCAGTAGTAGATAATGTACCGCTTGTTGCTGCTGCACAGGGAATGTATTCCTTAACTGATTATCCAACCGGTCATTTTTTCTGGGAGTTTTTGGCTTACTGTGCAGGCACAGGTGGTAGCGCTTTGATTATTGGATCGGCCGCCGGTGTGGCTGCAATGGGTATTGAGAAGATCGATTTTATTTGGTACTTAAAAAAAGTGAGCTGGCTGGCCATCATCGGCTATTTTGCAGGTGCAGCTGTTTTTATTGCACAACATTATATAATGCACACCTGATAAATCAGGTTAATTTGCTCTAGTCCAGGTTTCGGTTCTTCCAATAAAGGAAAAGCCAATGTATCCTCTTAGTTTTAATGTATTTGCGTCTTTTAAATACATGTAAGCGCTATAGGTATTTCCCGAAACAGGGTCATAAATATTTCCGCCTTTCCATTCGTCTTTTCCGTTAAATTTAAAACCGGTGAGGTTGACCAACCCTAAAATAGGATTATTGTGTTTTGTTTTTTCGGGATTATTGATGTCCGTTTTAGGTTTACCGTCTTTGTTGGGAATTTGCGTCCAGATGATTTTACCATAATATTTTTCCCCTGATTTATAAATCTGAATTTTTGCCGAATTGTCTTTTCCGCCTGTTAGCCAAACGCCGGTAATATCATCGGATCCATTTTGAGCATGCAGCAATAGGACAGGCACGAAAAAAACAAGAGAGGCAAATATTTTAATCCATTTCATAAGCTGGGTTGAGAAATGAATGTAATTCAAAATCTTAGTCTGGGTTTAAGATTAACATATTTATCACAATAAATTATTTAATTCCGAAAAAGAAGGGAGCTCGGCAAATGCTGTAATCGGAAACAGCTGAAACTGGGGTAAAAAAATCCCTGAAATTTTTGATTCCAGGGATTCACACAATTTATTTATTTTAAAACTCCGCACTCTTTGGATACCTCGGAAAAGGAATTACGTCTCTGATATTCCCCATGCCAGTTACAAATTGCACCAATCGCTCAAAGCCAAGCCCAAAGCCGGCATGCGGGCAGGCGCCAAATTTTCTGGTATCTAAATACCACCAAAGTTCTTCGGCCGGTACATTCATTTCTTCCATACGCTTTGTAAGCATATCCATTCTTTCTTCTCTCTGACTACCACCAACAATTTCACCAATACCCGGCGCTAAAATATCCATGGCCGCTACGGTTTTTCCGTCATCGTTCTGGCGCATGTAAAAACTTTTTATCTCCTTTGGATAATCGGTAAGTATTACCGGTTTTTTAAAATGCTTTTCAACCAAGTAGCGTTCGTGTTCGCTTTGTAAATCGGTTCCCCAGCCTTCAATCAAATATTGAAACTTTTTTTTCTTATTGTGATTGCTTTCTTTTAAAATTTCAATCGCTTCGGTGTAGGTCAGTCTTTCAAAATCGTTGTCAACAACAAAATTTAATTTCTCCAGCAAACCTAATTCGCTTCTTTCGATTTGAGGTTTTTGTTTTTCCTCATCTGCCAAACGCTGTGCTAAAAACTCCAGATCATCCGCATTATTTTCCATGGCATATTTAATAATATACTTGATGAATTCCTCAGCCAGATTCATATTATCTTCCAGATCATTAAAAGCAACTTCTGGTTCAATCATCCAAAACTCGGCGAGGTGCCTAGTGGTATTGCTGTTCTCTGCACGGAAGGTTGGTCCAAAAGTATAAATATCGCTAAACGCCATGGCTGCCAGCTCGCCTTCCAGTTGTCCGCTTACGGTAAGGTTAGTACTGCGGCCAAAAAAATCTTCCTTAAAATTTATAGAACCATCATCATTTTTGGGAGCAGTTCCGTCCAGCGGCAAAGATGTTACTTTAAACATTTCTCCGGCACCTTCCGCATCGCTGGCCGTAATGATGGGCGTATGCAAATACAGAAATCCTTTATCATTAAAAAACTTATGAATGGCGTAAGCCAAGCAGTGCCGAACACGAAATACCGACCCAAATGTGTTGGTTCTAAAACGCATGTGTGCATTTTCTCTTAAAAATTCCAGACTGTGTTTTTTGGGTTGCATGGGAAATGTTTCTGCATCACTATCTCCCAGTATTTCTATGGTTACAGCTTTCAATTCCACTTTTTGTCCTTTGCCTAAAGAAGGAATTACCTCACCAGTTGCTTTTATACAGGCCCCAGTTGTAAGGCGCTTTAAAATGGCGTCATCAAACGCCCCTAAACTGGCAACTATCTGTATATTATTATTGGTACTGCCATCGTTAAGGGCAATAAACTGATTGTTGCGAAAGGTACGCACCCAGCCCATTACCGTTGCTTGGTAGTTGACTTTAT
>JBKJPN010000195.1:0-7595 GCA_046595125.1 Ferruginibacter sp. | reverse complement strand
TGCTAATGCAACGGCATCTAATATCATTATTAATCCTACACCTGAGCCAAATGGCACAAGTGATCAGTTCTTTGTTAATGGTACTTTACATAAAATAAACCAGGTATTATTACCTCAATAATATTGTAAACTAAATAGAAAACGGGCTTCAGATATCTGGAGCCCGTTTTTATTAGGTGTATGGCCACTAAATAGAGTCTTTTAATGTAAGGATACTCGCTACTCGGCCATCTTTTAATTTACTTGGGTTGTTTGTAGTGACCTGGCACCTATACGTTAAACCTGAAATGCATCACATCGCCGTCCTTCACTAGGTATTCTTTTCCCTCTATGCGTAGGCGGCCATTCTCACGGCAAGCGGCTTCTGATTTATAGTTAAGGAAATCATCGTAGGCAATTACTTCAGCTTTAATAAAACCTTTTTCAAAATCGGTATGTATTACACTGGCGGCCTGTGGTGCTTTCCAGCCTTTCTCAATGGTCCAGGCACGTACTTCCTGTACACCGGCTGTAAAGTAAGTTGAAAGGTTTAGCAGTTTGTAAGTAGAATGAATCAGCCTGTCTAAAGCAGGTTCGGTCATTTTGTACTCTTCCATAAACATGGCTTTGTCATCGGCATCTTCAAACTCGGCAATTTGCGCTTCAATAGCATTGGTCATCACAATAACTTCATTGCCTTCGTTTTTAACTGCTTCAATTAAAGCTGCCGAGTATTTGTTGCCGGTGTGCATACTGGCTTCATCAACGTTGGCTACGTACAAAATATGTTTATCAGTCAGTAAAAATAAATCGGCAATGGCAGACTTGTCTTCTTTACTTAAACCAAGTGTAATAATGTTTTTCCCTGAATCCAGATGTGCTTTACATTGCAATAAAGTCTCCAGCTCAACCTTCATTTTGGGATCGGTCTTGGCCAGTTTTTCGGTACGCTGTATTTTCTTTTCTACACTTTCCAGATCTTTCAGCTGCAATTCGGTTTCAATAACTTCTTTGTCGCTAACCGGGTTAATCGGGCCTTCTTCCCGTAAAATATTTACATCTTCAAAACAACGTACCACATGAATAATAGCATCTACCTCACGTATGTTGGCCAGGAATTTATTACCCAAACCTTCACCTTTGCTGGCACCACGTACCAGTCCGGCAATATCTACAATTTCAATCTGGGTGGGTACAACTCTTTCGGGTACAACTAACTCCGCCAGTTTATCCAAACGGGGGTCGGGTACGTTTACCAGACCAGTATTGGGTTCAATGGTACAAAACCGGTAATTGCTTGCCTGTGCCTTGGCACTATTACTAACCGCATTAAATAAGGTTGATTTGCCCACATTTGGTAATCCTACTATTCCTGCTTTTAAAGCCATGTCGTTTTTATTTTAAGGCTGCAAAGGTAAGGTTTGAAGGTTAATTTGTTTTTCAAATGATTTAGCTAACTTTCAGCCTTTAAATTTCAACTTTCAACCCGTTTATATGGCTTTAAGCAGAATTTGGAGTGCCTTTATCATTATAGCAATATTAGTAGCAGGTATCAAGTGTGTTTTTATACCCGGTAATGCCGATATATTCAGCTGGATGGTCATTGGAAAAGCAGATGACCCATTAAATCCGCTAAAGTTGGATGGTATTGTTGAAACCTGCTGGACGGCTATTAACCTAAGTTTAAAACTGGTGGGCATCATGGCCCTGTTTATGGGCTTTATGAACATAGCCGAAAGGGCAGGAGGAATCAGACTTTTGTCCCGTATCATCGGACCATTCTTCAGTAAATTATTTCCAGAGTTGCCAAAAGGCCACCCAGCCATGGGGCATATGATGATGAATTTTTCGGCCAACCTTTTAGGACTCGACAATGCCGCTACGCCCTTTGGATTAAAAGCAATGGAAAGCTTGCAGGAGCTAAATCCAAATAAGGATACTGCCTCAAACTCGCAGGTAATGTTTTTGTGTTTACATGCATCGGGGCTTACTTTAATACCAGTGAGCATTATTGCCATGCGGGCTTCTTTAAATGCTTCAAATCCTACCGATATTTTTCTTCCCTGCATGATTGCAACATTTGTGGCCACCATGGCTGCTATGTTTATTGTTTCGTACAAACAAAAAATAAAGGTTTTTCAGCCGGTTATTATGATGTGGGTGCTGGGTATTTCATCGTTGATTGCATTGATGATTATATACCTGCATTCGCTGAGTGCAGATGGGGTGCAATCTTTCAGCAGGGTATTAAGCAACGGATTAATTTTGCTGATATTCTTATTGATTATTTTAGGAGCCCTGTACAAAAAGATAGATGTGTTTGATGCATTTATAGAAGGTGCTAAAGGAGGTTTTGAAACGGCTGTTAAAATAATGCCGTACTTAGTTGGAATGCTGGTTGCCATTTGTATGCTACGCACCAGCGGTACTTTTGGTGTGTTAATTGACGGGGTGAAAAACTTTTTTGCCATGATTGGTACCGATACACGTTTTGTAGATGCGTTGCCCACGGCGCTCATAAAACCAATGAGTGGCAGCGGCGCCCGAGGAATGATGGTAGAAGCCATGACCATACATGGCGCCGATTCTTTTGCTGGCCGTTTGTCGGGTATTTTACAAGGAACATCCGATACTACATTTTATGTGGTAGCAGTTTATTTTGGTTCCGTTTCTATTAAAAATACACGCTATTCAATTGGGGCAATGTTGTTGGCTGATTTGGTGGGGATTATTACTTCAATTATTTTGGCTTACCTATTCTTTGGGTAGAAAAATATCAGCTACAAAAAAAGCTTTCCATAAAAGGAAAGCTTTTTTTGTAGGTAAAGAATTGAATTATCTATTTGTATAGGATGTTAATGCCCTAGCCTTGGGCGCACCTGTAATGTTACCTGTACAATACACCGTGTATACCCTTGATGAAGTTGGAAAGAACCCATTAATACTGGCAAGTATTGTTGCCGGTGCACTCACCTTTCTTAATTGTAATGTATCACTAGTTGAAAAGGTTGGTATTTCGATACCTTCTGTGGTATTCTTATAAAGCACTCCTTTAAATATCACCGCATTTAACCTTTTTGAAAATACTTCGAGTGTATCAGCACTGGGAATCATATTTACAAACCGTGCTTTAAAATAACCAACTTGTGCATTGGTTACGGTAGGATCGCCAATGGGAACAATAAACGGATTAAATGGCGTTGGGTTTGGTGTTGTATCAGCAATATAAAAAGTGGTGTACGAATTTGCACCCAAATCATAATTCTTATTACTGATGGTGTCGCTTGGCATTGCCGTTCCGCTGGTACGATTAAGTACAATTTTTATATTAACGCCTAGTCCCGGTGTAACACCTGCATATGCAGGCGAAAGCGGGAACGAGCCTGCATAAGACAAAGCGGCTGCATTAATTTTTACATTATTTACAAATATGTTTACCGAAGGGCCATTAGCAGGACTGTTTGCAGATGGGCTGGGCGCAGTATAGGTATTGATAAACTTAAGATAAGCCTGATCACTACCATTATTTAACTGTAAATAGGAATTGGATTCATCTTTTTTATAGCAAGAATTAATTACCAAAATACCTACTACAGCAGCTATTAAAATTTTTAAATTATTTTTCATTTTTCTGTTTTTTAGAGATTATGGTAAAGTAAACCAGGGTTGTACAGTGTTATAGTCGAGAGACAGCGCACCTAATCTGGTAAGCTCAGGTATATTATACAGGTATTCGGAGTTGTACCTAGGCCTGCATCTGTACACCAATTTGCCGTTGTTGTTAATATGTAAGTTAATACCAGAAGGCGGTGTAAACCCTGCATACACCTGATTACCTGAGGCCGGATCAATATCTATGTAATGATACTTCCGCATATCTGTCCAGGTTTGTTGTACACCCCAACCATATAATGCAATATATTTTTGTAGCATAATCCGCGACATAGTTAAGCCTGCGGCAGTAGCCGGTACAACTGCTGTATTCGCTAAATATGCAGCTTTATTTGCAGCTGTTATAGCGTATATTGTCGGTACATTTTGTGGATAGGTCGTTGTTATCATATCAAAATTGAGGCTGATACCGTTAGTGTAGGCTGCCAGCGCCGTTAGTTTATCGTTTTTAAGATAAGCAGCTTCCGCAATAACAAATTGCATTTCGCTGGCTGTCATCATAGGCCAAGGGCTGGTGTTTTGATATAGGTAACGGCTGCTGTCCGGCGAAGGCCCTGCAGTTGACGTAGGAAGCGTTGTTCCCCAAAAATTCCTAGGGTAGTCACCGGCAGAAAGTCCTCCACCTCCCAACCAAACTGTAACTCCTTTAAATGTACCATTCAGGTTTTCACGAAGCATGTAATATCTCCTTGGGTCAGCAACTCCACTGAAAGCCTGTGCATTATTTCCCGACATCAGATCAGCTATAAAAGAACCCTGTCTGATGGTACCAACATTTCCACGGAATGGTCCAAAATAGTTATTTACAGCAGATGTGTTGCCACCAGCCACTTTCACCAAGGCATTATCTGCATTGGTGGCCAATGAAAGGTTAGCATATTTAATAGCAGAATCAGCATATCCTTTTGAAAGAAAATCGGATTTGGCACTAAGGTTAATATACGAACGGGCCAATATTCCATAAACAAATTTTTTCCATTTGCTTACATCTCCATTATAAAAATAGGCATCACCTAAAGCGAGGTTGGCTTGGCTTACTGCGCCATCGGTTCTGTTTAAATAACCTAACGCACGATGACAGATAACACGGCAACTGTCGTAAAATTCAGGCTGCGTATCATATTTAAATTGCGAAAGACTTGTATTAAATGCTTCCTTTAAAATGGCATCACTATATACGTTGGTTAATTCAAGCCAGCCCCAGGCACGTATGGCGTAACCTACGCCCACATAATCCCATTTCTGTTGCTCGGCTCCCCATTCAATAATTCTATTTACATTGCCACCATGGCCATAATAAACTGCTGCCCAAAGGCCACCTGTATTATCACTGGCAGTACCGCCGGGGAAACCCATCTGACCATATAATTCGCCGCTGGCGGTAGAGCCCCAATACTGAATGTAGCGACCTAGTAAAATACCATCGGCTTGTACACCGTAACCTGAACCATTATTGGAAAAGAAAGCAGTAAAACCGCCAATTACGCCAGGTAATATGCTTTCAATTGGAACAACAACGGGTGCGTTTGGGTTTAAGTAAGCATCATCAATTCTTTTGGTACAGGATAGTGTACTTACGATGCCCGCCAATCCCAGAAAAAGCAACGAGTTTTTTATTTTATTTTTCATACAAATTTTTTTAAAATTTACAGTTATAATTATTCATTAAAAATTGGCCCTTAAACCGAAACTTAATCCCAAAGGAGTAGGTGTGTTGCCCAAGTCCATTCCATATCCACCCACACCCAAAGTGCCGGGATTATTTGCGTTGATAGAAGGGTCGGCTCCTCTGTAATTGGTATTCAGTATCAGGTCGTTTCCGGTTATGAATAAGCTCATGGCTTTTAAATACTTAACGCGTTTGGTGAGTTTGTCAGATAGACGGTAGGTTAAAGTAACATCCCTTAGTCTTAACCAGTTAACATCTTTTTGAATGAACTCTTCATCAGGTAAAGATGTATAATAAGTACTTAAAAAATATGGGATAACTACAATGCTGTTTTTAGTTGGATTAGTAGTGTTTTGGAGGCCATCATTCAAAACACCTTCAACAATAATTGGGTTATTGCGGTCGGCTGTTCTGGCACTTTTACCAATATTGGTTAGTACCTGATCTGTTCCATTGTAAATATCTCCGCCTACTTTTAAATCCCATAAAAAGCTTAAACTCCAGTTTTTATATTTGAAAGAATTAAGCGTTCCCAAAGTAAAGTCAGGATTTCTGTCGGCTATAAGTTGGTTGCCTCCGTTGACCATTGGTAAACCGTTCGACGCATTTATGATAATCTGACCAGCCGTGTTCCGCTGATAGGTAGAACCTGTTATTGTGCCGGTTGAGTTATTTCTAATCAATCCTCCTCTTACGTTTGAAATGTAGGTATCAGAATTGTAATAGTCGTTGTACTGGCCGATAGACTCAGGCAGTGTTAACACTTTACTCCAGTTATGCGTAAAATTGAAGTTGATGTTCCAGCTAAAATCTTTCCTTTTTATTGGTGTCAAATTCATTGTAATTTCTACACCTTCATTTCGCAGAGATGAAGAGTTGGTCGTATTCAATACCGCCGTTGTTGCATAGCTGGCCCTGAAACCTTGACTAATCTGATTGGTACAAAGTGTATTGTAGTAAGCTGCTTCTACAGAAATTCTGCCTTTTAAAAATCTCATTTCGGTACCAATTTCATAGGTCTGTTGTCTTTCTGGTACTAAGTCGGGATTATTATTAGTAAAGCTGTAGGTATAGGTTGTACCAGGATAAGAATTACTGCTTTGGTTGGGCACAAAGTTTCGCTGATTGGAGTATGGATCATTTAACCTAGCCGTATTTGCCAACGAAGCCCTCAATTTAAAGTACTCCAGAATATCACGCCTTTTTAACACCGGAAATATGTCTGAAACAATGAGACTCATACTGGCGCCTGGGTAATGGTAATTATTATTTTTTGGAGGTATGGGTGAAGCTTTTTCAAAGCGCTGAGAATAAGTCAAAAATGCTACATTTTTGTATCCCACTGAAACTTCGCCGAAATAGGCTATTTCCCTAAAAATTTTCAAATTAGGCAATCCATCAGTTGCTCTCGAAAGACGTCGTCTGGAATTGGCTATTGTCAAATTACTGTCGGTAGGATTAAAACCGGTTACGATATTGCCAGCTCTGTATAATTTACCCCCAACAATTGAATCGACAATTTTGGTGCCAAATACACCGTATTGCTGGGTTTCAAAATCCTGCCACATGGTACCAACCAGTAATCTGCCGGTGAATCCTTTCCATTCTTTTTTAGCACTTGCTGTTATGGTATGATTGTACCCCTTATAATTAGTATAATAATTTTCAAGCGTACCTAAAGTTGATGCAGTGAGGTAAAAAGATTGTGGATGAATCAAAATATATCCATCTGTTTTATAGGTGTCGTACCCAAATCTGCCTGCGAGGCTCAGCCAAGAAAATGGCTTAATATCAATACCCAGAGTAGCAATAATACGCCGGGTGATATCGCCTGTGATATTATTTTTTGAACTCCATATCGGGTTGTGAAAATCTGCATTGGGATTTGCATTAAAAAGTGTGAGCTTAGCTCCATAATCATCCTGGTAATTTCGTATATCATTGTTGGCTGGCCACTGGTACAAACTCATTAAATAGGAAGAAGCACCTTTTGTTGGTTTCTTATTATCTGCGTAAGAATAAGCAACCGATGGAGTAAGGGTAACGTATTTGCCTATTTTAGTAGTGTTGGAAATTCTTCCGGTGTACTTTTTATAAAAATTATTTGGTACCACGCCGCTGTTATTTAGGTATTGCCCTGAAGCTCTGAATGCAACGTTTTTAGTGCCGAATTCCAAACCTAAATTTTGGGTTTGGGAAAAACCTGTTTTGAAGAAATGATGCAGGTTATCATATAATTGTGTACCAGCAGCCCATTTTGGACCAAATGATGTAA
>JBKJPN010000072.1:0-17420 GCA_046595125.1 Ferruginibacter sp. | reverse complement strand
GCAAGTCATCAGCTTTCTTTAATTTCACGAATATTTTGTCGATAAACAATACCTTAATAAATTAATTGAATACTAAAACTCAACAATGAAGATTAGATTTATTTTAATAGGGCTCATTTTTTTTGCAGGTAATTTATCTGCCCAGTTAAAAAGCCCATATGAAGCTTTGGGCTACCAATTGGGTACGCGGTTTACGCCGCATTACAAGATTGTAAATTATTTCCTGCAAACAGCAGCAGCCAATCCGCAGATGATGAAACTGGAGAAATATGGCGAAACCAATGAAGGTCGTGAGCTCTTACTGGCCTATGTTTCAAGCGCAGAAAATATTGTTAAACTTGATGAGATTAGAAAAAATAATCTACGGCTTACAGGTATTTTAAAAGATAAACCAGCCGATGTAAATGCGCCGGCTATTGTTTGGCTCAGTTACAATGTGCATGGTAACGAAGCCAGTTCATCCGAAGTTTCGATGAAGACTTTATATGAACTGTTGAATCCTTCTAACGCACAAACAAAAGCCTGGTTAAAAAATACGGTTGTTATTATTGATCCCTGTTTAAATCCTGATGGGAGAGACAGGTATGTTAATTGGTTTACGCAGATGGTTGGTAAAAATCCAGATATTAATGCAGAATCAAGAGAGCATAGCGAACCCTGGCCGGGCGGCCGGTTAAATCATTATAATTTTGATTTAAACCGCGACTGGGCCTGGCAAACACAGGTTGAGACCCAAGGGCGTATTAAAAAGTACAATGCGTGGATGCCGCAAATACATTGCGATTTTCATGAGCAGGGGATTAATAACCCTTACTTTTTTGCACCAGCAGCAGAGCCGTTTCATGAAGTGATAACGCCGTGGCAGCGTCAGTTTCAAACGACCATTGGCCGTAACCATGCTAAATATTTTGATACCAACGGATGGTTATATTTTACCAAAGAAATTTTCGATCTTTTTTATCCTGCATATGGGGATACCTACCCAACTTACAATGGCGCCATTGGTATGACCTATGAGCAGGCCGGACACAGTCAGGGTGGGCTGGCCGTTATGACTGCCGATGGAGATACGCTCAGTTTAACAGACAGGATTGCTCATCATTTTACAACGAGCATGAGTACGATTGAAATCGCTTCTCAAAATGCGGCCAAACTATTAACTGAGTTTAAAAAATATTTTGATGATGCCGGTGCAAACGGTGTTGGTGAGTACAAGACTTATGTAGTAACAGAAAACAATGCAGGCAAACTGGTTGCTTTGAAAAAGTTTTTCGATAACAACGGAATTAATTATGGTAGCGCCAATGCCCCCAATTTAAAAGGCTTTAATTACTTTACTGGTAAAGAGGAAGTTTTTGTTGCTGTAAATAGTTTAGCCGTTTCTGCTGTTCAACCCAAATCATCATTGATAAAGGTTTTATTTGAACCCAAAACAAAATTAAGTGATTCACTTACTTATGATATAACGGCCTGGAGTTTACCTTTTGTATATGGTGTGCAATCTTATGCTGTTAAAGAAAAACTTGTATTAACCAACTATTCAAATTCAACTATTAATACAGCTGTTTCAGCAGTTGCTTATGGTTACCTAGTTAATTATAGTTCATTTAACGATGTAAAGTTTCTGGCTGCATTGTTGGATGCAAAATTTAAAGTACGTTATGCCGAAAAGGATTTTACTTATAAAGGCAAAGCTTACCAAAAAGGCACCATCATCGTTTTAAAGAAGGGTAATGAAGATAAATTGATACAGTTTGTAAACATGGCTCAATCATTTAATGCGGCCGTTGCAGAAGTTAGTGGTGGTTTTATGGATACGGGTTTCGACTTTGGCAGCGAAAAAGTTCACCTCATAAAAAAGCCCAGAGTTGCTTTACTGACAGGCAGAGGTGTTAACCCCAATGCGGCAGGCGAAGTTTGGCAATTATTTGATCAGCAATTTAATTATCCCATCAGTTTATTTAATGCCGAAGAGATAAACGGCAGTTTGTTAAAAGATTTTGATGTGCTGATTTTACCCGACGGTCGCTATAAATTTTTCAGCGATAAGGATGCTACCGCTGACATTAAAACATGGGTGCAGCAAGGTGGTAAACTCATTGCTATTGATAACGCAGTTGCAGAGGTTGCTAAGGCAGAGTGGGGTATAAAAGTGAAAAAAGATGAGGAAGAAAAGAAGGATGATAAAAAAGACGATAAAAATTTATACACCGATTTGAAGCGTTACGAAAACCGGGAAAGAGACGGCATTGTAAATAATATGCCGGGTGCTATTTATAAAGTTGAAATGGATAATTCGCATCCATTGGCATTTGGATACGGCAATAATTATTTCACCTTAAAGATGGGGAGCGATTTGTATGAGTTTATGAAAGAAGGTTGGAACGTGGGCGTGATTAAAAAAGAAAACCAGGTATCGGGTTTTGTGGGTAGCATTGCTAAAGAAAAAATAAAGGATGGTACTGTAATTGGTGTGCAGCCTGTGGGTGGCGGTAATATTATATTCTTTGCAGATGACCCAATTTTCAGAAGCTTTTGGGAGAATGGAAAGATGATGTTTGCGAATGCAGTGTTTTTAGTTGGGCAGTAAAAGCGATGTTGCTTCGCAACAAATTTTTATTGCCACTGAGGCACGGAAGCACTGAAAAATGATTTATTAATTTAAGATATTTTTTATGCCAGTGTTAGATATTAATAATTATCCTCTGCAAGAAGAAACAGATATTATTATCGGCCTTGCAATTGATGTGCATAAAATTTTGGGTCCGGGATTTTTAGAGATTGTTTATAAAGACGCATTGGAGTATGAATTGAATGAGCATGATTATTTATTTTACAGAGAAAAAGAATACAAAATACCGTATAAAAAGACAACATTAAAACATCATTTTTATGCAGACTTTGTTGTGTTTGATAAAGTAATTGTTGAAATAAAAGCAAAGCAGGGCGGTATTGCAGATGATGATCTGGCACAGGCTATTAATTATTTAAAAACATCGGGTTGTAAAGTGGGATTAGTTTTAAACTTTGCAGCTTCAAAACTTCAAATTAAAAGAGTAGTATATTAAAAAATGAAAAACAAAATTCTGTGCTTCTGTGCCTCTGTGGCAAACCCAAATTTGCGTAAGCAAATTCTTCTTTTATTTTTAGTAGCATTCGGTTACGAAGCAAACTCGCAAACACCAAAGTCTTACACTTCTTCTGAGATATTATTACAGCTTAAGAAGTTAAATGTACTGGGTTCGGTATTGTATATTGCGGCGCATCCCGATGATGAGAATACTCGTTTGCTGGCTTATATGGCCAACGAAAAATTGTATCGTACAGGCTATTTAAGTCTTACCCGCGGTGATGGTGGGCAGAACTTAATTGGCGATGAACAAGGTGTTGACTTAGGATTAATTCGTACCCAGGAATTATTATCTGCCAGACGTATTGATGGTGCCGAGCAGTTCTTTAGCCGTGCCTTTGATTTTGGCTACAGCAAAAGCCCCGAAGAAACCATGAAATTTTGGGGCCATGATAAAATCTTAAGCGATGTGGTTTGGGTGATACGTAAATTTAAACCCGATGTAATCATCACCCGTTTTCCAACAACCGGCGAAGGTGGTCACGGGCATCATACCGCTTCGGCTATGTTAGCCGTGGAGGCATTTGATGCTGCTGCCGACGCAACAAAATTTCCAGAACAATTAAAACAAGGTGTAAGTGTTTGGCAGACAAAAAGAATAATGTGGAACACATTTAATTTTGGCGGAAACAATACACAAAGCGATGATCAGTTTAAACTTGATTGTGGTGATTATAATCCCTTCCTAGGAAAAAGCTATGGCGAAATTGCTTCTGCAAGTCGCAGTCAGCATAAGAGCCAAGGATTTGGTGTGCCTGCACAAAGGGGTAGTGTTATTGAATATTTAAAAACCATTAAGGGCACCGCACCTGCTGCCGACCTGATGGATCATGTAGATGTGAGTTGGGGCAGAGTTAATAGTTCTTCTTACACAAGTATCGTAAGTAAGATTATCGAGAAATTTGATGTACAGCACCCTGAGCTATCATTACCTGCATTAGTTGCCTTGTATAAAAATATTGAAACGTTGAAGGATAATTACTGGAGAGAGCAGAAATTAAATGCTATTAACGAATTGATACAAAACTGCAGCGGTTTGTTTATAGATGCTACAACTAGTACCCAATACGCAGTTCAAGGAGACAGCCTGAAACTTAATTTGGTTGTCAACAACCGGTCGGGTGCAAATATTTTAAGTGCCGATGCCCACATCAGTAGTGATTATATCATTTTTGATCAACTTAAAAAGAATACCAATGCTGTAAAAGATTATACCATGCAGATAACTTCTGGTACAAAAATTAGCCAGCCATACTGGCTGGAGAATGCAATGGATAAAGGCAGTTTTAATGTTACGGATCAGCAACAGATAGGTAAGGGAGAAAGTGACCCGATCAGTGTGGTATTCAGTATGATGATTGAAGGCAAAGAATTTAAATTCACCAAACCCGTAAGGTATAAACATACGGACCCGGTAAAAGGAGAAATATATCAGCCCATAACAATTTTGCCAAGGGTAGAATTGAATTATAATGCCGATGTTTATCTAGCAATTAACAATAAGCCTGTTGAAATTGGCACACATGTAAAGCTGAACGTTCCCGAGTCTTATACAGTTACTGTGACCAAACAAACCTCAGAAAAAATTGTAGCAGGAAACAATCCATATGTTTTTAATAGTAGCCCTACTAAAATGGTTAACACCGAAAAATCGACTTTTAGTTTTAAAGGAACTGGTACCGACTATGTGGAAGAAATAAAAATGCAGGCAGGCAACAGTCAGCAATTATTTCATCAGTACCGGAAAAATATTGAGTATGATCATATTCCTTCTATCGTTTATTTTCATGCAGCCACAGCAAAGCTTTCCAATATAAATCTGAAGACAGAAGGTACCTTGGTAGGTTATATTGCTGGTGCCGGCGATAAAATTCCTGATGCATTGGCAACAATGGGGTATCAGGTGGTAACTTTAAAGGAGGTGGATATAACCGCATCTAATCTCAAAAAATTTGATGCCATTGTTACCGGTGTACGGGCATACAATACCAACGAATGGATGAATAATGTGTATGAGGAACTAATGAAGTATGTTAATGAAGGCGGTGTTTTACTCGTTCAATATAATACCAGCAACCGTATTGGGCCGGTGGTTGCAAAAATATCGCCTTATCCTTTAAACATAAGCCGCAACAGGGTTACGGACGAAGAAGCCAAAGTGAATTTTTTACTACCTGATCACCCAGCATTGAATTATCCAAATAAAATAACTGAAAAAGATTTTGATGGCTGGATACAGGAAAGAAGTATTTATCATGCTGACAATATCGATCCGGTTTATCAAAAAATTCTGAGCATGAAAGACCCTGGTGAGAAAGAAAATGATGGTAGTCTTGTGATTGCCAATTACGGAAAAGGTAGATTTGTTTACACCGGCTTAGTTTTCTTTAGAGAACTACCTGCAGGTGTACCGGGTGCGTACCGATTGTTTGCAAATTTAATTGCGAATAAGAGGGAGAAGTAAAACCCCCTCAGCCCTCTAAAGGGGGAACTAATCGAAATAGTAGATTGATTCGAAGACTATAGGCCAGATAGAAAAATTCTCCAAGAATTGAAAAAAAGAAAATTATGGACAAAGAAAAATTATATTGGAACAAATGGTACCTGGCTGTACTATTGTTTTTGGTTATTCAGATCATTATTTTTTACTGGATAACTAAATCTTTTTCATGAGTAGTGTTGACTGGATAGTATTATGTGTTACACTGGCAAGTATTGTTGCTTACGGTATTTATAAGAGCCAAACAACCAAAAATCTGGATGGTTATTTTTTAAGTAATCGCTCTCTGCCATGGTATTTGGTGTTGCTGAGCATTATGGGTACGCAAGCCAGTGCCATAACATTTTTAACCGGCCCCGGACAGGCTTACAGCGATGGTATGCGCTTTGTGCAATACTATTTTGGTTTGCCGCTGGCGATGATTGTCATCAGTATATTTTTTGTGCCGGTATTTACCCGTTTAAAAGTTTATACCGCTTATGAGTTTTTAGAAAATAGGTTTGACCTGAAGACTCGAACCCTCACTTCATTTTTATTTTTACTGTCACGTGGATTAAGTACAGGTATCAGCATTTTTGCACCTTCTCTTGTTTTAAGTTCCTTATTGGGTTGGAATATTTATTATACCAATCTGGTTATGGGCGGTTTGCTAATCATCTACACTATGAGTGGTGGTGCCAAAGCTGTTGCACATACTCAAAAACTACAAATGATTATCGTGTTTGTTTCATTATTTATTGTGGGATACCTAGCGGTCAAGTTATTACCAGATGCTGTTGGATTTACTGATGCGTTAAGAAAAAGCGGAGAGATGGGTAAGATGAATATCATTACCACAGGGTTTACTGACAAAGGTTTTGATTGGCAGGATAAATACAATATATGGAGTGGATTAATAGGCGGATTTTTTCTGGCGCTTAGTTATTTTGGAACCGATCACAGCCAGGTGGGGCGTTACTTAACTGCCAAAGATGTTAAAGAAAGCAGGAGAGGATTGTTGATGAATGGTTTGGTGAAAGTGCCCATGCAATTTTTTATTTTGTTGCTTGGGATATTGATTTTTTCATTTTACCAGTTTAACAAAGCGCCCATTTATTTTGATCAGGCAAAAGTTATTGTGGCGAAGCAAACTTCTTTTAAGGATTCCCTTACGTCCATTGAAACCCGCTATGATGCTGCCATTGCAGGCACATCCATTAAAGAAGCTGGTGCTTTAAGGGCGCAATATAGAGAAGTGTTGCAACTGGCACTACCCGGACAGGACACCAACGATAACAATTATATCTTTCTTCGTTTTGTGATGGATTACTTGCCAGTGGGTTTGATTGGGTTAATTATTGCTATTATATTTTTAGCTTCTTGGGGTAGTATTGCGGCGGCATTGAATTCATTGGCGGCAGTTACCGTAGTAGATTTTCATAAAAAATTCTTTGCCAAGGATGAAACAGAAATTAAAGATTACCGAGTATCGCAATGGTACACATTTGGCTGGGGTGTTTTCTGTATCATCATTGCCATGTTTGCACAAAATATTGGTAACAGTTTAATTGAAGCGGTGAATATTTTAGGTTCTTTATTCTATGGAGTAATTCTTGGTATATTTCTGGTGGCGCTTGGGATGAAATTTATAAGAGGCCATGCTGTATTTTATGCAGCATTGGTTTCTGAGTTGTTAGTGATATTGGTTTACCAACAAAATTGGGTTTCATTTTTATGGTTGAATGCGATTGGAGCAATATTAGTTGTCATCCTAGCAACAGTCTTTCAGTTTTTTATCGGGCAAAAACAAGCAGTATAAAAAATGCCGGAAAGTCGCAAAGGTGTGAGCTATATTAAATCGTGCTTTCGTCTTTCCGCCTTTCCGGCAATAAATTGGTAGTATTATCTTAAACTCTTTTGTAGGTCTTTATTCATTTTAACATAATCATCGTTCTTGGCTTCTGTAGCCAGTTCCAGCGATTTTTGTGAGCTAGCCATGGCGCCTGTTTTATCACCCATATCTTTCTGAATTTTAGCTTTGTATATCCACATCCAGAAAGCTTTATCATTTTCTCCAATAGCCTTGGTTACGTTTTCCAATGCCATCGGCAAATTGCTATCGTACTCATTATAAAACTGAGCAGCTTGCCAGTAAGGTTTTTTATCAGTCTTCATCGCCGCATCTATTTGTGCTCTTACTTTCTCTTTAAAATTTGCAGCAATCGGAATTACCACAGCGGTCTTTTCCCACTTGATTTCCAGTGCACAACTGGTTGGCAATACATTAGTAAATTCCATAGTAAAAGATTCAATCTTGTTTTTTACTCTGCCAGTAGGTACTTTAAACCGCATTACATCCTCCGATTCTTTATAACCATCGGTTCCCCAGTTTGATAAGCCTTTGTTTAGCACAATTTCCCATGAATCAACAGCAGGTACTGTGTATAAAACATAAGTTCCGGTATCTACTTTTTTACCGTCCATTTCAACAGGTTCGCTGAATGAAATTTTTGTAGCGGCATTGGCACCCGTGCGCCAGATTTTATTGTAAGGAACTAAATCACCAAAGATTTTACGGCCCTTGGCAGCTGGTCTCGAATAAACAAGCGTAATTGTACCTATGGCAAATTCCTGTTTAACGGTTTGCGTAGGCGAGGGAGCTGGCATTTTCACCTGGGCATTGCTCAACAGGGTAAAACCCACAAGGGCTAGTGTAGATAATAATATTTTTTTCATAAACTTAATTTTTTAGTGCACTAAGTTACGAAAATGATTTTTATGGGAGAGTCGTTGAAATATTAAAACTGCAGCTTAACAACTGCGGAAGTTTTTTTGCCTTTTTTTACTTTCCATTGGGGGCCTTCCAATATCAAGCGTTTGGCGGCTTCATCATAAGCAGCGCCCATCGATTTATTTACACGAATATTTGAAATGGTTCCGTTTTCTTTAACATCAAAAGACAATTCTACTTCACCTTTAATATCACGTTTCAGCATTTCTTCGGGTATGTCTAAATTGTTGGCCACATAGGTTCTATAATTTTCCCAACCGTCGGCAGGTTCTACATTCACAACACTATCGATCAGCAAAGTTGCCCGGCGAGATTTTTGGGTAGAAACTGTATTCATATTGCCAATTACCTTCTTATCTTTTGCTGCAAATTCTTCTTCCTGTAAAACAATTTTGGTTTGGCTTTGATTATTGCGCAGCACATAAGTTTTAGGTTCATAACCTACAGATTTAACTTCTACAGTCAAAATGCTATCGGTAGAAACAAGTCTTACCATTCCCTTGGCATCTGCATAAGTGCCAAAATTGTCTTTTCTAATAGAAATATTGGTGAATGGCAGTGGCGAATTATCGGTTGATACTACCTGTGCTGTATAGAAATTATTCAAAGGAGCTTCTTTTTTAACAGCAGCAAAACCTTCACTTCGCTGAACGCTTTTTTCATCCGCTGCCCAAGCTACATTAGCTGCCTGCTTTCTACTTTCGCTAACCGTTTCTTCGGCTAATACACCGTTATTATTGCTCGTTGCGTTATTAACAGGTGCAATTACAGTCGCATTTTTAGCTTCTTTATCTTTTTCGGCTGCTTTTACGACCGGAGCTCCGGGCTGTATTCTAATGTCATCTCTAGAGTAACCTGAAGCTTTAATTTTCGCTGCCGTAGGGATATTTTTTGCAATATCTTCAGTTGTACTGGATGCATTGGGATTAACAGAAATCGTTAAAGCACCACTGTCATCTGCTTCGTTTTGAGTATCTGCAGCGGAGGTTACAGAATCTTTAACCGCTGAAATTGTTTGAGCTATCTGTGGCTTATCAGCATCAGTTTTGTCTTTTCTAAAAATAAATGTTAACGTGGTGCCAGCACCAATAATTATAACAGCTGCGGCAGCTTTTTTCCACCACTCGTTTTTTGCTTTGTGTAATGGAATTACTTTGGCAATGGCTCCTTTCTCTGAAATTTGTCCATGCAATGCAGCCAGCTCATTTTTCCACGAACTGTCTTTCATGCCTTCAAAACCTTCCATGGCTTCGGCTAAAAACGGGTCATCAAGCGCAGCTTTTTCCATGGCATGCATTTGCAACGGCGACAACTTGCCTGTCAGATATTTTTCAATATCTGTGGCGTTGTAAATAATATCTTTATTATCGCTGCTCATGTTGCTTAACCTTCAATTTTTATTTGCTTTTCTTCGAGGCATATTTTTAAATTCCGTTTGCCATTTTGAATATAGGATCTTACTTTATTCCAATCAAATCCGGTTATTTCAGCAATTTCTTTATAACATTTGCTATCCAGATAAAACAGTTTAACAGATTGTTTCTGCTCCTCTGGCAATGTTTCTATGCATTGCTCTAATTTAACCAAATTTTCTTCTTTTTCCAGTGCCTCGCCATTCAGATGCGTATTTTGTTCTGAATGCATAAAAACAGGGTTAAATTCAGTAGTTTTTAGGTTTCGGGGACTTCTCAACTGCATCAAACAGTAATTTCGAGCCAAAACATGTACCCAGCCTTTAAAATTATCCACATCATGCTGCCTTAATTTGGTATTCAGCTCGTCAAAAATATCCATTACGGCATCTTTACTACGCTCTGCATCTTTAAAATACTTGAGACATACACCAAAGATTAAGTCCATATAACGCTGGTATAAAGTACTTAAAACGGTAATATCGCCGTTCGCTTTAAAAGCAATCAGCAATTCCTTGTCGGAGGATTTATTTTGAGATATGTTTTTTAAAAATGCCAACCCCTATCCCCTAAAGGGGTATTAATTGTTTGTTTGTGTGAAAAATGTTTTGTGCGATGTTTTCTGAATATATCATACAGATTTGGTGTTTTTCTGGTGGAATTACTATCGATTGCTAAATTAAACCATTCTTCTAAAAAAAGTTGTCTGATATTTATCGGAGTAACTTACTCAAAAAAAACTTTCACCGTTTGATAAAAAAGCCTGCTGTTCATATATTGACTCTGTTGGAATTGCTTTTCCGAAAAACTTTGTAGTCCTAGCAAACCGGCGGCATTGCCTTTATTAATGGCGATTTCGAGGTAGCCAGCAGAATTGAACAATGCCAGTTTTTCACCTTCATTCACATCAGCATAGGTTTCACTTATCCGGTCAATAACTTCATCTCTTTTAAAAGCGATGGTAAAACTGCGACCCTTGCGTTGTTCTTCAAATTCATCTTTATGAATATTTACAATAACGTTTTCAAAATTATCAATGAAGATGATTTGCCCTTCAATATAATCATTGCTTAGCAAGGGTCTTAATGGATTTTTTACCTGTATGGAAATATCTGCATCGCCGATATCTTCTAGTTTTTTACCGTCGCTAAGTGCTTTAAAAGCCTTTCCAAATACGGCTGCACAGTACAGTGTATTCTTTTGCCGATTTTTATCCAGCGCCAGCGCCACTACTTTTTGGGGAATTTCTTCCAGTATCATTGTCAGTAATCCATTATCGGCACAGCCAATAAACTGGCCATTGTGTTCGGCCAGTAGCATATGCTCAGGCTTTTCATCAAATAAATTTACCAGCACTAGGTGAAAACTACCTGCGGGAAAATTATTGATGGCATTGCGACAAACATAAGCCGCCTGCGGATAATTAAAAGGGGAGAGGTTGTGGCTTACATCAACCAAAGTGAGGTCTGCATTTGTTTGTAACAATTGCCCCTTTACTGCCCCAATCAGGAAATCCTGGTGGCCAATATCAGATGTAAGCGTTAGTAAGGGCATGTATCAAGTAAGTTTATTCGTTGTTTTTGTTCGAAGTAATCTGTAAGGTATTGAACAATACATTACCGAACCAGCTCCCCATTTTTGAAAAAGAATTTTTTCACCATCTTATCGGCCCAAGACGGAAAAAATCGGTTCATAAAAACCGTTCTTTTACCAGTGAAAGTAAGTACTAATGTTCTTTTTCTTTTTTCGATGGCTGTTAAAATATGGCGGGCACATTCTTCCGAGCTCATCATTTTGCCTTCATCCATGGGGCTTTCGCCTTGCGATTTTCCTTGTTTATTTAAAGCAACATTGCGGATGTTAGATGTTGTAAAGCCCGGACAAACCCACATAACATTTACGTCGCTGTCAATCATTTCGGTCCTTAAGGCTTCTAAAAATCCGTTTACGGCAAATTTACTGGCCGAATAACCACTGCGACCCGGTAGGCCTCTGTAACCTGCAATAGATGATACACCTATGATGGTTCCTTTTCTTTCTATGATTGAATTAAGCGCCAGTTTGGTGCAGAATAGGGTTCCATTAAAGTTAACATCCATTACTTTTTGAATAACTTCTACCTCTAGGTCTTTCAACAATGCCCTCATGGATATGCCTGCATTGTTAATGAGAATGTCTATGCCGCCAAAAACACTAATCGTGCTTTCAATAAAATTTTTGCAGTCGTTGTATCTGCTCACATCTGCAACCAAAGTATGCAACGGTTTGCCTGAATGTGTTTTTTGCAGATCATACAATTTGTCCTGATTACGGCCACAGGTGGCAACTTTTGCCCCTAATGGAATTAGTGCATCAACTAGTGCCTTACCAATGCCATCGCTGCCGCCTGTTATAACCACTACTTTGCCTTTAAAAAAATCGGTACTCATATTTACAAAAATAACCGGATTAAACTGCCCAACACAATTTTACAGTAAAAAAGAGGAGGAGGTAGGTAAAAAGAAAAAGGAACTCATTTCTGAATTCCTTTTTTTTGTGATCCCGCAGGGACTCGAACCCTGGGCCCATACATTAAAAGTGTATTGCTCTACCAACTGAGCTACAGGATCATCCTTAAAATTTACAAGGCTTTTTGAAAAGCGCTTTTTAATTTTAGGATTGCAAAGATAAGGGTATTGATTTGAAAAATTCAAGCTTAAAATATTTTTTATTAAGACTTGAAAAAATATGTTGATAATTATTTACAAAACCATTAGGCTGCAGCCTCGTATGTCGCTACTGTCAAGCCTTCCAAGCACTTCAAAGCTTTCATTCTGGTGCAAGCGGCCCATGTCATCAGTAGCAATAAAGGCACAGCTATAGATGTTTGCAAGGTCAATGATGTTGATTGCACCGGTTAGCGGCTTGTTCATGGTTAAATTTGCTTGGCTAATATTAAATGGATCATCTTCTGCCCTAATCAATATTTTCATCCATGCTGGGCAATGAAAGATACCATCACCTTTTGAGTAAGCCTGCGACAACAATTCTGTCATGCCATATTCCGAATGAACGAGACTGATACCTAGTTGTTTTTGTAACTGTTCATGCACTTCCTTCCTGGTCATTTCCTCCCTTCGGCCCTTCATGCCGCCAGTTTCCATAATAATTGTGTGGCGTAACTGCATGGGATATTTTTCGGCAAAATCAAGCAATGCATAAGTTACGCCAATAAGCAGCGTAGGCATTTTTAATAACTCATTATGCATAAGGGTGCGGTGAAGTTTTTCATAATCGTCTAAATAAAATCCGCTTAAAGCATTACTACAGGCTTTTATTAATTCCTCTGTCATCAGAATAAGTGATGAGTTATTTCTTTCCAAATAAGATGGCAGCAGGCCGAGGATACATTTTTTATTTGCGGCGCCATAAAATTTTTCGAAACAGTTTGTAAAGCTGTTTTTGTAAACAGCTATGTCTTTTACATAATGCTTGCTGTTTATAGAATTTGTTGTACCGCTGCTTTCAAAAACGGTTTCTGTTTCAAATTCTGTTGTCTTGACAACATGTGTTTTGAAAAAGGATATAGGCAAGAAAGGTATTTTATCAATGCTGATTATTGTATCAGGTTCAACCTTCAAAGCATTGCAATACAGCCGGTACACATCGTTGTTTTGATATTGATAATTGAACAATTCCAGCGCTAATTCGTTATAATTTTCTGCAGAGGCAGCAAATACTCTTTTTTCGAGGTCCATATTTTTAACGGAATCTTTCACCTGCATTCATTAAATTTGATAAACAAAACACAAAGATGCGCTACAGTTTACTAATAGTCATAGCTATTTTGTTCTTTACGGCCTGTAAAAAGGATAAATTTACAACAGCTCCACAAATAAGTTACAAATCTATTAACCCAGATTATTATTTTACTAATTTTACCAACGGGCAGGTAATGCCGGTTCTAACTCTGGGGTTTACCGATTTGGAAGGCGATTTGGGATTTACGGGAACCGACACTTCAAAAATATACATCAAAAATCTACTGACTGGTAATATAGATTCAACTTTAATGCTACCGTCTCTTTCGGCGGCATCAGGTAAGAATTTTAAAGGCGAAATTGAAATTACGCTTGATACCCGTATTATTCTAGAGGGCAGTGTGCGCCCTCGGCCTAAAACTGATACATTGTATTACGAAGTTTATATCAAGGATTTCGCAAAGAATAAAAGCAATGTGATTACAACGCAGCGTCCAGTATTTGCAATTTCTCCTTAATGAAATGGTTTCAGTTCATCTTATCTCACTCCATCTTTGTTGCCATTTGTGCGGTTGCATTGGCTTTTCAAACAGGCCAATTGCTGCAGTTTTCTACTAATGGGTTTGTGTACGGCTTTGTATTTTTTGCAACACTTTGCAGTTATAATTTTTACTGGTTGCTGAGTAAAACGGCATTGTCGACAGGCTATGGCATTCTGCATTTTTTCAAAAAAGATAAAGCAGGATTAATATTGATGGTTGTGGCGGCAGCCGGTATGTTATATTGTTTTCTACTATCGGGATTGTCCATTGAATTTGTTTTAACTGCTGTTATTCTTACGATATGCTATTCAATTCCGTTACTGCCGTTTAAAGTTTTAAAGTTTACCCGCAAGGCAGGCGTACTTAAAACTTTTTTACTGGCTTTTACTTGGGCTTATGTAACCTCATTTATACCGCTGCAGAAAACCTATTGGTTGCTGGATAATTCCGATCTATTCATTTTTACCCGTCGCTTTTTATTTATGCTCATGCTCTGCATCATTTTTGATAACCGGGATATGGCGGTTGATAAAATACGAGGATTGCATAGTCTGGCGACCGATCTGAAGCCACAGTTACTAAATATCGTCATCATAATAATTTTTGCCGTGTTGTTCATTAGCAACCTTTTTTATAAAGATTTCGGTATTGCTTTTTATCATTCCATAGGCTTGCAGGTTTCTACTGTGGGCTTGCTGGTCGTATATCTCTTCTCTTTAAGAAAGCGGGGTTACTTCTTTTATTATTTTGTTGTAGACGGAATGATGTTATTTTCGGCTTTAGCAACATTGGTAGCTGGTATTTAAGTAATTTTGCGGCAATAAAATTATTACTATGGCTAAAGCAAAAAAATCAAAGAGTATTCTCAACGATCTATCTTACAGTTTCCTAAAGTCTTATATAAACAATCCGTCGCCAACAGGTTTCGAAAGCAGCGGACAAAAAATATGGCTCGAATATATTAAGCCAAATGTTGACAGTTTCTTTACCGACCCTTATGGAACTGCAGTGGGAGTTATTAATCCTGATGCGCCATTTAAAGTGGTGATAGAAGCACATGCAGATGAAATAAGCTGGTTTGTAAATTATATTTCTCCCGAAGGGTTGATTTATCTGAAACGCAATGGTGGTGTGGATCACCAGATTGCACCGTCTATGAGAGTTTTGGTTCATGGAAAAAAAGGACCTGTTAAAGCAGTTTTCGGCTGGCCGGCCATCCATACTCGTATGGGCGGTGGCGACAGTAAAGAAACACAACCCAAAGTTGAAAATCTTTTCTTGGATTGTGGAGCTCGTAATAAAAAGGAAGTAGAGGCATTGGGCATTCATATTGGTGCTGTTGCAACCTACGAAGAAGGATACGAGGAGATTGCATATGATTATTTGATTGGTCGTGCATTTGACAACCGTATTGGCGGATTTATGATTGCCGAAGTAGCCCGCTTGTTGAAAGCAAATAAGAAAAAACTTCCTTTTGGCTTATACATTGTAAACGCCGTGCAGGAAGAAATTGGTTTACGTGGTGCCGAGATGATTGCCCGCCGTATTAAGCCCGATGTAGCTATCATTACCGATGTAACACACGATACCACCACACCCATGATTAGTAAAATGAAAGAAGGGGAATGTAGTTGTGGTGCAGGCCCGTCTCTAACTTATGGCCCCGCCGTACATAATAAACTGTTGGAATTTATTAAGACGACAGCGGAGAAAAATAAAATTCCGGTTCAATACCATACGGTTAGCCGCAGCACGGGTACCGATACCGATGCATTTGCTTACAGCAACGATGGTTGCCCGTCGGCCTTAATTTCAATACCATTGCGGTACATGCACACTACGGTTGAAATGCTGCACAAAGATGATATTGAAAACACCATCAAATTAATGTACGAAACTTTATTAAGCTTAACACCAAAAACAAACCTGAGTTATTTTAAATAAGTAGTATGGAAGATCGGTTTGTAAAATATTCAAAGCTTTACGCACTCATTTTTTTGCTGTTTTTATCGATACCAGTAATGCTTGGTATCATAATAGCAGCTTTTTACGGCGTTTCCAAGCTGGTATCTTCCAGCTATATTGATATGGCTTTTGGATTAAGTGTGATAACCTTACCACCCGCTTTGTTTTCATCAGTTTGTGTAATTTTTTTCAGAAGAACAAAGAAACATCCGGTGGGCTGGGTTCGCATCATTTCAAAAATCTTATTTGTGGCTGGCATTGCCATTAGTGCATATGTTTTGGTAAATGATATGATTTCTTTCTTTACCAAATTCAATATCGATATTGATGCATACCTATGTTTCAGCTTGCCTTATATGGCAGGTAATATAGGAGTTTTGTTTCTAATTGCCATTATACAGGCATTTACAAGCAGCAAAGAAGTAGATTGGATGGACAGGAACAGATAAATACGTACACATATCCCTAAAATATAAATACCCCCCTGAGAACAGGAGGGTATTTCTTTAACCCTTAAAACAACCAACATGAAACCTGTTGATAGCTTAACTGCTTTTACTTACGGTTATTTAGCAGCTTTGGTTGTGTGTTTTCAATAAAATTTATGTTAAAGCCAAATCAAGCACTTGCTGCATGGTCTTTACATAATGAAATTTAATGCCTTTGATGTATTGTGGGTTTATTTCATCCACGTCTTTTTCGTTCTGCCAGCACATGATAATTTCTTTTAAACCCGCTCTACGTGCAGCTAATACTTTTTCCTTGATTCCTCCAACTGGTAAAACCTGGCCACGCAGGGTTATCTCCCCTGTCATAGCTAAGTAAGGTTTTATTTTACGCCCGGTAAATGCACTTGCCAAAGCTGATAACATCGTTATTCCAGCACTTGGCCCATCTTTAGGTACCGCACCTTCAGGTACATGCACATGAACATCTTTTTTGTTAAACACCTCAATATCTAACCCTAATTTTTTACAATTGGCTTCCAGATAAGTATGAGCAGTGCTGACACTCTCTTTCATAACATTTCCCAAGTTACCGGTAAGCTTCAATTCGCCTTTACCTTCGCTTAATTGTGTTTCAATAAAAAGAATATCGCCGCCAACATAAGTCCAGGCAAGACCCACAGCAACACCCGGCATGTTTGCTATCTTATATAAATCATTGCTGTATTTTGGTTTTCCTAAAATCTTTTCTACATCATTGTTGGTGATGGTAGCTTTTAGCTTTCCTTTTATAACATATTCTTTTGCCTGGTAACGCATGATATTTGCCAACTGCCTGTCTAACTCTCTTACGCCGCTTTCTCTGGTATAATCTTGGATAACTTTTTCGAGTACGTTTTCGCTTAATTTAAAATT
>JBKJPN010000218.1:0-20147 GCA_046595125.1 Ferruginibacter sp. | reverse complement strand
ACATCTAAAAAAACAAGCTGTGGTTGCAGCTCATCTATCAACAGTAAACCATTCTTTGCTTCGGTATCCGTTGCTAAAACCTTTACAACTGGGCAATGCATACCCAGCATATTCTGTAACAGCTTAATGTTGTTTGCCTCGTCGTCTATAATAATGCAGTTAATCATAACTTAAAATCTAAAGGAATTTTTACAATGATTGTGGTTCCTGTGGCTGCACCGCTGCTGTCTTTTTTATCAATTACTTCCTGCCGAATATTGTACAATTCGGCTCGTCGGTTCGAAATATTCATACCTCGGCTCTGGTACTCAATTTGCATTTTACTTTTTAGTTCAGCAGCTTTTTCCCGGCCAATTCCGTTATCATCTATCTCACAAACTAACAAATTATTTTGGGTTGATACATTAATATGAATCTGGCCTTTTTTATTCTCCAGGAACCTCATGCCGTGCCTTATGGCATTTTCTACATAGGGCTGCAGCAGCATGGCGGGTACAAACACATCATCTTTATCAATTCCTTCTTCAACATCTATCCGGTAATCAAACTTATCATCGAACCGGAGTTTTTCCATCTGCAGATAATTATCCAGGTAACTTACTTCGCTTTGCAGCGATATGATTGCCGCATCCGAATTATCAATGGTACTCCGCATCAGGTCGCTGAATTTATCCAGATATTTATCGGCCTGTTTAAAGTCGTTATCAAAAATAAATCCTTTGATTGAGTTTAAACAGTTAAACACAAAATGTGGATTTATCTGGGCTTTTAACGCCTGCATTTCCAGCTCCGTAAGTTTTTTCTCGGTAATTATTTTTTCTACTTCGACCTTTCTTTTTTGCCGGTTGCGGTTTTCTAAAATAAAAAAACTGATAATAAATAATCCAATACCTACAACCGCCCAAAACAAGCCGTTTTTCCAGAATGGTGTTTTTACATAAACGGAAATTGTTTCCGATTGCGATGACGGCGTTCCGTCTCTCTTTAAGCCCCTTATCTGAATTTTATGTTTGCCGGGTGCCAGGCTGAGTTCAATATTATTTTTATCGGTTTTAAGCCAGTTACCTTCATTAAGCCGGTATTCAAAAAGCGGATAGTAGCCAGTAAGGTCGGCGCCCGAAAAATAAATGCTGATATCGTTTTTATCATAAGGCAGTTCATATTCTTTTAAAACTAGGGTATCTCTTCCATGTATGGAAACACGGGTTATAAAAGTTCTAATGTCGCTGATTGGCAGGTGCAGATTAGCGGGCAGATAACTGATACCTCCTGTGGTAGCAACATAAACTGTATCGTGGTAAATAGTTATATCATTAACTTGTTCGCCAATCAACCCATCGGATAAACCAAAATAGGTATTGTAAAATTTCAGTTCCCCATTTGTGAACTCGTATTGAATTTTATTCAGCCCTTTATTGGTTCCCAGCCAAATAACACCTGGCATATCACTGTACAGCGATTTGCAAACATTGCCAGGTACAATATCTCCCAAGGCAATTGCTTTAACAAGCTTATCGTTTTTTAAAACCAACAGCGAATCGGAGCCAAGGCCCACCCACACTAAATCGTCGGCAGTATTGTACATACAGTTTACCCGATAACTCAGTGCTTTTATTTGCGTGCCAAAGTAAAATAGGGAGTCTTTATCCCAACGGTACAGACCATCATTGGAACCCAAATAAATAACCCCAAATTTGTTTGCACCAAGTGCTGTAATCCTTTTCACAGCACTGTCAATAACCTTATTGGAGTTCACATTGTATTTACGGACTACAGAATGTGAACCCAGTAATAAAATTGAGTCGTTCAGTTTTAAAGCCGCTTTTGATGAAAAGTTTTCGAGGCTTTCAAACCGTTTGATGATTTGAAAACTATTTTTATCGAGAATAAAAGAACCTGTTTGGCAGGCCACATAATACTTGTTCGGCAATTCTATTATTTTACGCACATTGCCATCCATATTTTTACCGGGTTTAAGACTTCTGATTTTTATATCATACAGTCCATCATAAATCAATACCTCGCCGTAGTTACTACCAGTAATTATTTTTTTGTCTTTTATTATCAGGGTATTAAAATGTTGAGTTATCTCATCATTCAACGTTTTATCAGTAATTGTAAATGATGAAATTCTTTTTTGCTGAATTTTTACCAGCCCTCTATCAATGGTCGAAATCCAGATACTGCCGTTCCTGTCTTCTAATACACTGCGTACGGCAATATTATACAGCAGGGGGTTTTTTAATTCCAGTGTTGCGGTATCAACGGGATAGGTGGTTCGGTTGAAAGTAGCTACTGCAAAGTTTTTACCCGACCTGCAAAAAATGCGCACTTCAAATGGAAACTCTTTTTCTAACAATAATTCAGGCTCCCCTTCATCATCAATTTTATACTTTCTAATTTTATTGCCCGCACTTATATATAAAGTCTGGTTAAAAAATTCACTGTAAAATGCCAGTCCGCTCAGTGGAAAAGATTTGGTAAACCTGCCTTCTGTAAAAACTCTTATGGAATCGGCACTGACAATTAAAAATTTACCGGGCTTGAATTCTACAATCTTTTCAGGCGTAGCTGCATCAAATTTTTTTAATATTCCTTTATAAACTGTCGCCTTCCCATCTTTATAAATAAAAAAGTCGCGGTTGTTATTGCAAAAACCCATTCCGCCAAATTGTAAAACACTGCCGCGGTTGGCATTGCCCAGCTCTACTTTTCGCAATTCTGGGTCGGTATCTTCGTTTTCAAAGCGGTCGTTTGCTGGATTATAATAAGCAGTTGTACGTCGGAAAGGGGTAACCCAAATGCGGTCGCTGCTATCTATAAAAATATCAGTTATCTCATTGTCGGGCAGGCCATTGGCGGTAGTATAGGTTTTAAAATTCTTTCCATCAAATTTAACGAGGCCGTTTTCGGTTGCAATCCATAAAAAACCATGTTTATCCAAAATGCTGCGGTAGATTGAATTGGATGGCAGTCCATCTTTTGTTGTATAAAAAATAGTTTGGGTTGATTGAGAAAACGAAGCCAGACTGATAATCAGCAATATGCAGGAGATAAATATATGGCGTAAAATGTTCGGCATGCATCATAAATATAAAAAATTGCCTGCCAATATCAGCAGTTAATCCGTTTACAGCCAACCATTTCTTATTTGTCAGGTATGTGGCTATTATTGGATAAAAGCAAAATTGTTGCAGATACCCTGTATTTTTAGCCTTGTTAATTTTATATTTGCCAACTAAACACATAATTATGAAGTTTATCGTTTCGTCTTCGGCTTTGCTTAAACAGCTGCAACAAATCAGCGGCGTAATTAATGCCAATACCGTTTTACCTATACTGGAAGATTTTCTTTTTGAAATAGATAAGAATAAATTAACCGTTGTGGCCACTGACCTGGAGACCGTGATGAAAGTTCACATGGATATTGAGGCCAAGGACAGCGGCAAGGTTTGTATTCCTGCAAAAATATTGCTGGACTCACTGAAGAACATTGCTGAGCAGCCGCTTACATTTAATATCGACAAGAACTTTGCGGTGGAGATTACCAGCGATAATGGCAAGTATAAAGTAATGGGAGAGAACCCCGATAACTTTCCGAAGGAACCCGCTGCTGATGATGCTAATGCATTTACCATGACTTCATCGGGATTGGTAACTGCTATTAACAAAGCATTATTTGCTGTTAGCAATGATGATTTGCGCCCAGCTATGACTGGTGTATTTTTTGAGCTTGATAAAAAATCAATCACTTTTGTTGCTACCGATGCTCACCGTTTGGTGCGTTATACCCGTACCGATGTTAGCTGTCCCAATAAAGATTCGTTCATCGTTCCAAAAAAACCATTGAACCTGTTAAAAAGCGCTTTGCCCGATAATGAAGATGAGCTGAACATTTCTTACAACAGCAATCACCTGTTTGTATCGCATGGCGGTACCGAACTGGTTTGCCGCTTGATTGATGCCCGTTTCCCCGATTATAAAGTGGTGATACCGGTTGACAATCCATATAAGATGACGGTTAACAAACACGATTTCCAAAATGCATTACGAAGAGTAAGTGTATTTAGTAATAAAAGCACCAACCAAGTTGCTTTAAGCATTAGCGGCAGCGAATTACAACTAGCTGCACAGGATGTTGATTTTAGTTTTGAAGGAAATGAGCGTATGGCTTGTCAGTACGATGGCGAGGATTTACAAATTGCCTTTAACGCAAAATTTTTAATTGAAATGCTGGGCGGTGCCGATACCGGTGATATTAATATGGAATTAAGCACGCCTACAAAAGCAGGCATAATAAAACCAACCGAGCAGGGCGAAGGCGAAGAGTTGCTGATGCTGGTGATGCCTTTGATGTTAAATAATTGATCGCAGATTGAGATGATTACACAAATTACACAGATAAAACCGAAGCAATAGCTTCGGTTTTTTATTTCGGCTAAGATTTCAAAGTAGAGAAATTTCTATCCCGTTTTTATTAAGTATTTTTATTGACTTTTCATATTTAAAACAAAGCATTATGTTTTTAATTATTATAGGCGTTCTCATTTTAGTAGGTTCCATTGTAGCCTTAAAAGATAATCCGGCACTGGCGAAATTTAAACCCATTGGCAGGCTGGTTGGTATTATTTTTATTTTACTGGGTATTGTTTTATCAAGCGTAAAGCAAGTTGACCCCGGTGAAGTGGGCGTAAAAATATTATTCGGTAGTATTCAAAAAGACGTGATGGCTAGTGGCCTTCATTTTATTAATCCGCTGCTTGAGGTAAAAATGATTGATGTAAAAACGCAGAACTATACCATGAGCGGCATTAACGATGAAGGCAACAAAGTTGGTGATGATGCTATAAAAGTTTTAACCAGCGATGGATTGGAAGTTACCATTGATCTGACAGTTTTATACCGTGTGATTGGTGCTGATGCGCCTAAATTGTTACGAGAAACTGGTAACGATTACAGAGATAAAATTGTAAGGCCCATTACCCGTACCATGATCCGTGACAATGCTGTGTACTATCAGGCTGTTGATTTATTTGGCAACAAAAGAGATGAATTTCAACAGCGAATTTATAAAAGTTTGGAAGATAATTTTAAAAGTCGTGGCCTGATGCTGGAGCAGTTGCTGGTGAGAAATATTACTTTACCCAATTCGGTTAAGTCGGCCATTGAAAGTAAAATAAACGCCGAGCAAGATGCCAAGAAAATGGAATTTGTGTTGCAGAAAGAAAAGCAAGAAGCTGAACGTAAGCGTGTGGAGGCACAGGGTATTGCCGATTATCAACGTATCATCAACACAGGATTGACCAGCCAGCAATTACAATACGAACAAATAAAAGCTATGAAGGAACTGGCTTTAAGTGCCAATGCAAAAGTGATTGTGATGGGCAAGGGAAATACCCCTATTATTATTGATAGCAAAGAGCAGTAACTATGAATTTTAAAATCATTGCTACCTACGATAACTTTATGCTGGCCAATATGACCATGGGCCTCATGACGGAAAATGATATCAAATGCCAGTTGAAAGATGAGCATATTGTTACGATGGACCCTTTATTAAATGCCGCAGTTGGTGGTATAAAATTATTGGTTGAAGAAAAAGACTATGTAAGGGCGCTGTCAATAATTAAAGAAGCTGAAGACAATTATTTAAAAGACATTCCCTGCCCAAACTGCAACAGCCTATCATTGAGTGTAGAAGAAAAAACAAATAACCCTACTGATTTTTGGGGCAGGTTAAAGAATCAGGTATTATTCGGGCAGCCTTCAACCTACAGCAAAAAATACCGCTGCACAGCATGTAATAAAGTTATTGATGAACTACCGCTTTCATTTTAAATCCTTGCTTCCCTATGAAGATGATACAACTCAGGGCTTTTAATAATCATTTTTCGGCCAATATAACGTTAACCAAACTGCAAAGCCGTGGTGTAGAATGTTACTTAAAAGATGAGCACACTGTTATTATGGATCCTATAATAAGTAATGCCATTGGCGGTATAAAACTGGTTGTTAGAGAAAGAGATGCCGAAGAAGCTGCAAAACTGCTTACCGAGTTTGATGAAGAATATTTAAAAGCAGTGGTTTGTCCAAGCTGTGGTAAGGCTGAGATAACGCAAATAATAAAACCAGCAGCTGGTAATTATTTAACAGCAATTTTAACCTGGGCTTTTGCCAGTTATGCCATTGCGCCCAACCATATTTACCAGTGTGGTAATTGCAAGTACGAAACAGAAACATTGCCCAATACTATCAACGAAGAAGATTTACATGAATAATATTATACAATCGCATTATTATTGTTTATTTGACGTATGAAAAAAATTGCCATGATACCGGCACGCTATGCTGCCACCCGTTTCCCGGCCAAGCTGATGCAGCTGTTGGGCGATAAAACGGTTATTCTGCACACTTACAACAATACTGTTGCCACCGGCTTATTTGATGAAGTGATGGTGGTGACGGATAGTGAAATTATTTTTAACGAAATTGTAAGCAATGGCGGCAAGGCAGTGATGAGCAAAAAAGAACATGAAAGCGGCAGCGATAGAATTGCTGAAGCTATTGTGGAAATAGATGTTGATATTGTAGTAAATGTGCAGGGCGACGAACCCTTTGTGCAAAAAGAACCCTTGCAAAAATTGCTGGAAGTATTTATTGATGAAAAAGTACAGGTTGCATCTTTAATGCAGGTATTAGAAGAAGAACAGTTTATTGCCGACCCCAATTATGTAAAAGTTACGGTAGATAAAAATATGAATTCTCTTTTCTTCAGCCGCAGCCCCATACCCAATCACCGAGATAAAAACACTACACCGGTTTATTATGAGCATATTGGAGTATATGCCTTTCGCAAAAAGGCATTATTGAATTTTACAAACTGGGCTGTCACGCCGCTGGAAGCCGCAGAAAAAATTGAATGCCTGCGCTATTTAGAAAACGGCGTGCCTTTAAAAATGGTTGTTACCCAATATATGGGTGTAGAGATTGATACGCCCGAGGATTTAATAAGAGCTGCTGCGCTGCTGAAATAAATTTGCCACAGAGGCACGGAAGCTCTGAAACGTAACTGTATTTTTCCGAGGTTCAGAGTTTCAGCGGCAATACCCATTTTGCCGTAGGCAAAATAAATGCATTAATTTTGTACCCACATCATCATTAAAATAATTCTATGTCGTTTCGTAATTTTAAAATGGTAGGTTATGTAATTTATGGCCGTGGTTCTTTTAATCAGTTAAATGAAATCATTGCACCGCATCGTAAAGCCGGTTCTCCTATGATTTTTTTGGTGGACCATTTCTTTGAAGGAAAGGAATTGGTAAACCGTGTTCCTGTACAAGGAAACGATAAAGTTATTTATGTTGATGTGACCTACGAACCCAAAACAACCTATGTTGATAGTTTGGCCAATAGTTTAAAAGAAGAATTTGGAACCGTTAGCGGTGTAATAGGAATTGGGGGCGGCAGTGCCATGGATTTAGCGAAAGCCGTTTCGTTGATGATGAACAACCCCGGCAGCAGTGCCGATTACCAAGGTTGGGATTTAGTAAAAAATCCGGGCATATATAAAGTAGGTATCCCTACATTAAGCGGAACCGGCGCAGAAGTTAGTCGTACCACCGTACTCACCGGCCCCACAAAAAAACTGGGAATGAACTCGGACTTTACGCCGTTTGACCAAATTGTACTTGACCCAGAGTTAACTGCCAATGCACCAGCCAATCAGCGTTTTTACACGGGCATGGATTGTTATATTCATTGCATTGAAAGTTTGCAAGGCACTTTTTTAAACGAGTTTAGCAAAAGTTATGGCGAAAAAGCGTTGCAGCTTTGTAGGGAAGTGTATGTAAACAAAACCGGCTGGGATGCAGATAGCGATGATAAATTGATGATGGCTTCTTATGCCGGCGGCATGAGCATTGCCTATAGCCAGGTAGGTGTTGCTCATGCAGTAAGTTATGGGCTGAGTTATTTACTGGGCACCAAACATGGCATTGGTAATTGCATCGTGTTCGACCACCTCGAAGAGTTTTATCCCGAAGGCGTAAAAGAGTTTAAATTTATGGTGGAAAAAAACAACATCGACATACCTAAAAATATTTGCGCAGGATTAAGTGATGAAGATTTTGATAAGATGATTGATGTATCGCTTGGGATGAAGCCGCTTTGGGAAAATGCTTTAGGAAAAGATTGGGAAAAACAGATGACCAGGGAGCGATTAAAAGATATTTATAAAAAATTATAGGGACTGATTGCCCATCTTGATGTTTCTCTCCGTAAGCGTTTTCTATCGCTTTGTTTTTTTACCATTAACTCTTACAAATTATCAAATAAAAGAGGAGGTTCTGCAACGAACCTCCTCTTTATTTTAAGTAATAAGTAGATTAAGCCAGATCGAATCGGTCCAGGTTCATCACTTTGCTCCAGGCGGCAATAAAATCCTTCACAAATTTATCCTTAGAATCTGCGCATCCATAAACTTCTGCCAGCGCCCTTAGTTCTGAATTAGAGCCAAAAATAAGATCAACACGGGTTCCTGTCCACTTGGCCTGACCTGTTTTGCGATCACTGCCCTCAAACACATCCTGCGAATCAGAAGTCGCTTTCCAGGTAGTATTCAAATCAAGTAAGTTGATAAAAAAGTCGTTAGTAAGCGCTTCTGTTTGTTTGGTGAAGACACCGTGTTGGCTTTGACCAAAATTCGTATTAAGTACACGCATACCACCAACAAGCACAGTCAACTCAGGCGCCGTAAGCGTTAGCAGTTGCGCCCGGTCAACCAGCATTTCCTCTGCAGACGTTTTGTGTTTGGGCTTATAGTAGTTGCGGAATCCATCTGCAGCCGGCTCAAGCACGGCGAAAGAATCAACATCGGTTTGTTCCTGCGAAGCATCGGTACGCCCGGGCGTAAAAGGTACTGTTACATTATGGCCGGCATTCTTTGCCGCCTGCTCAATGCCTGCGCATCCTGCTAAAACAATCAGGTCGGCAAGTGAAACCATTTTATTGCCAGCCCCGGCATTGAACTCTTTTTGGATGCCCTCAAGCGTTGTTAAAACTTTTGCCAGTAGAGCCGGGTTGTTTATTTCCCAGTCTTTTTGAGGCGCTAGGCGAATACGTGCACCATTGGCACCACCACGTTTATCGGAACCACGGAAAGTTGAAGCTGATGCCCAGGCGGTAGAAACCAGTTGGGAGACAGATAATCCGGAATTTGATATTTTACTCTTCAGTTCAGCGATATCTTTATCGTTAATCAATTCATGTGTAACGGCCGGCACAGGATCTTGCCAGATTAGTTCTTCGGCAGGCACTTCGGCACCAAGGTATCGTGAACGAGGACCCATATCGCGGTGTACCAATTTAAACCAGGCACGGGCAAATGCATCTGCAAACTCATCTGGGTTTTCGAAAAAATGTTTTGAGATTGGCCCGTAAATTGGATCCATGCGCAGGGAAAGATCAGTCGTTAACATAAACGGCGCATGTTTCTTTGAAGCGTCATGAGCGTCGGGTACTAATCCAGCGCCTGCGTTGTCCTTTGGCTTCCACTGTTGGGCACCGGCCGGGCTCTTGGTAAGTTCCCATTCGTAGCCAAAAAGATTCTCAAAAAAATTATTGCTCCATTTTGTTGGTGTGGTGGTCCAAGCTCCTTCAAGACCGCTGGAAATGGTATCGGCTCCGTTACCTGTACCGAAAGTATTTTGCCAACCGAGGCCTTGGTCCTCAATACCTGCAGCTGCAGGTTCTTTACCAACATATTTGCCGGGATCAGCAGCTCCATGGGTTTTACCGAATGTGTGTCCACCAGCAATCAATGCTACTGTTTCATAATCATTCATCGCCATGCGGCCAAAGGTTTCCCGTATATCGTGTGCGGCAGCTAACGGATCAGGGTTTCCATTAGGTCCTTCCGGATTTACGTAAATCAACCCCATCTGAACAGCAGCAAGCGGATTTTCCAATTCACGATTACCTGTATAACGTTTATCTCCCCCCAGCCACTCGCCTTCAGAACCCCAATAAACATCTTCTGCTGGTTCCCAAACATCTGCACGTCCACCGGCAAAACCAAAGGTTTTTAATCCCATCGACTCAAGGGCGCAGTTACCGGTGAGTATCATCAAATCGGCCCATGAAATTTTCCGACCGTATTTCTGCTTAATTGGCCATAAGAGCAATCTTGCTTTATCAAGGTTTACATTGTCGGGCCAACTATTAAGTGGCTCAAAGCGCTGTGTGCCAAAACCTCCACCGCCACGTCCATCGGATATGCGATACGTACCCGCACTATGCCAGGCCATACGGATAAAGAACGGGCCATAGTGGCCATAGTCGGCCGGCCACCAATCCTGTGAAGTGGTCATCAGGTCGAAAATATCTTTTTTTACTGCAGCCAGATTAAGCGACTTAAACTCCTCGGCATAATTAAACGCCTCATCCATGGGATTAGAGAGCGTAGAGTGCTGACGGAGAATGTTGAGCTTTAACTGATTTGGCCACCAGTCGCGGTTTCTAGGACCACTGCCTGCACTTTGCTTCAGCGCTCCACCGCTAAAGGGGCACTTACTTTCATTGTTTACATTATAAGTTGCGGCACCTGTTGTGCCTGCATTTGTGTTATTTTCCATTATTGATATATTTGAATGTTCGAAATAACAAATTTACGACAATCCATTTTCAATACCTGTTTTTTAGGTATTAACGCAGGTTCGTATCATTACTCAACGCTGTTACATTATCCATTTAAAATTCATCGGCGCATATAGATATCGATGTTTCATTATAAAATTTACAAAACACAAACAGGAAAACCATTGCATTGTTTGATTGGCCCGATTATTTTTCAGTTAGTTCTACAAAAGCGACTGTATAAGTTTTTGTATTTTTATCTTTAGAAAAATAAACCTGCATGAAGAATTTATTCGACACTGATACCTATTCAGAAATTACCCAACGCATTAATTCGCTCTCTCCAGAAAGCCAGCGCCAATGGGGTAAGATGAATGTTGCACAGATGATGGCACATTGCAAGGAGGCTTTTAAAGTACCGTTAAGTAAAGTGAGAATTCCCCGCATGTTTATAGGCTTGTTAATTGGCTGGGCATTTAAAAAGAAACTATATAACGAAGACCCTTGGAAGAAAAATCTGCCCACGGCTCCAAATTTTATTATTAAGGATAAACGTGACTTTGAAAAAGAAAAGCAGGAGTTATCCGAAATGATTGGTCAGTTTTATAGTGGAGGATCCGAAAAAGTTGGGCTTTTTCCGCATCCCATGTTTGGAATTTTAACAACAGAGCAATGGGGTAAAAGTATGTATAAACACCTAGATCACCATCTGATGCAGTTTGGGGCTTAATCTGCAAATTCGCTGATTTTAACCCTGTATCATCTTTAACTATTCTTCCTATACCAGCCACTATTGTCTATTCTCATAAAATTATTATATTTACAGCTGCTTAAATAAATTGACTCAGGATTTTGAACAAGAAAAAAAATATATCTCTTGTATTAGTTTTTGCTGTTTTCTTTTTACTTTTCAGCCATTCGGGATATGCCCAAGGATGTGTAGCCATAAAGAATATGCCCTGTACCGCTTTGCCTGGTTTTGAGAACGGAGCCGTTACCGATTCCACCAACGGCAGTACGCCTAAATGGGAGCTCAGCTTAAACACACGTTACTTTCGCTCGTACAAACATTTTGTTGGCGATCACGAACAAAAGCAACGCGTTGATCAGGGAACCGAAGTAGTCAATAAGGTTTTTTCTTTCGATATTGCTGTGATACACAATTTCAAAAATCGTTTCATAGCTTCCTTGACTGTTCCTGTTTTATTTAATCATCGCTCTTCTCTTTACGAACATTACGGCAATTCAAGCACAGCCAATCCAGAACAAAAACGTTTTTCTACACAGGCAAATGGTATTGGCGACATGCGGCTCACACTGAGTTCATGGGTATTAAATCCAAAAAAGAAACATAAAGGAAATATTGCCCTTGGGCTTGGATTAAAGTTGCCGACGGGCAATGCTGAAGTTCTTGATGATTTTCATAAGCGGAAATCAAATGGACAGGATTCAATTATACACAAGGCTGTTGACCAATCCATACAGTTGGGTGATGGTGGTTTTGGGTTTAGCATTGAGGCACAGGGTTATCAGCGGCTGTTTAAAAATGCAGCGTTGTTTTACAGTGGCTTCTATCTTTTTAACCCTCGTAACACAAACAACAATTTAAGAGGTGGCACCAACCTAATAACTAAATACAATTCGGTGCCTGATCAGTTTGCTGCCAGAGTGGGTATGATTTATAATCTGTTGAAGAAAAAGAATCTTTCTGCAACGCTTTGCGGCAGGGCTGAAGGGCTGCCAGCACATGATGCCCTCGGAAAAAGTGAAGGCTTCCGCAGACCAGGATATATCATTTCGATTGAACCGGGTGTTGGTTTTAGAACAAAACATATCGCTTACCAGGTTAACCTGCCAATCGCTGTTTATCGTAACCGTACAAAAAGTGTAGATGATTTGTCGGACCCAACCGGGCAAAAGCACGGCGACGCTGCCTTTGCTGATTATCTGTTAAATGTTGGAATAACCTATAGTTTCGGAAAATAATTATTTAAACTTTTACAAGTTTACCGACAGCACTCTCCAAGGTGCTGTCTTTTTTCGAAAAACAAAAACGCAATACTTTATTATCCTGCTCTTCTTTATAAAACGCCGATGTTGGTATGGTAGCTACGCCGTATTCCTTTGTTAAGCGGATGGCAAATTCCTTTTCTGTTTCATCGGTAATATCGCTGTAACTATATAATTGAAAATAACTTCCGTAAGATGGCAGCGGCTTAAACCTCGTTGCCTGCATCAGGTTTTTTAAATAATCTCTTTTCTGTTGAAGGAACGAACCTAGTTGTAAATAGTTTTCCTTTTGTTTTAAAAACTCCGCCAATGCATATTGTACCGGACTGTTACAAGTGAAACAATTAAACTGGTGAATTTTTCTAAATTCCTTCATTAGTGCAGGCGGTGCAACACAGTAGCCCAACTTCCAGCCGGTGCAGTGGTACACTTTACCAAAAGAAAAACAAACAAAACTACGTTCGTACAAATCCGGATAACGCAACATGCTTTCGTGTTTCTTTCCATCAAAAATTAAATGTTCGTACACTTCGTCGCTTAATATGAAAATGTCTGTGCCTTTAACTATGCTTTGCAGTTGGGCAATGTCATCGGCACCCAACACAGCACCTGTTGGGTTGTGCGGCGTGTTAAGCATAATGAGTTTTGTTTTAGGTGTAATTTTTTGTTTTACGAGTTCCCAATCAATCTTGTAATCTGGAAAAACCAACGGAATTAAAACTGGTACCGCTCCATTCAATTCAATTGTTGGGATGTAACAATCGTAAGCCGGTTCAAAAACAATCACTTCATCATCGGGTTGTAAAATAGTAGTTAGCGCTGTGTATATGGCATAAGTACCGCCGGGTGTAATCGTTATTTCGCTGTCGGGATTGATATTTTTTTGATAGAGGTCGCTAATTTTTTCGGCCAGCATTTCTCTTAAGGCGGGCAAGCCATTCATGTGCACGTATTGATTGTTACCGCTTCGCATGGCTTGGTTAACCAGCGCAATCAATTCTTCGTTCATCGGGTAATCGGGAAAACCTTGGCCTAGATTGATGGCATTATGCTCATTAGCCAACACACTCATTACCGTAAAAATGGTAGTGCCAACATTAGGAAGTTTGCTTTGTATTTTTGGCATCAGCAAAATAGTTTTGTACTTACAAATACTTCTCTCCTTTATTCCGCTTTATCTCTGCCACGTATTCTTTTATATCCTGTTCTTTGTCTTTTTTACAGATGAGTAAAACGTCTTTGGTATCTACAATTACAAAATCATCAAGCCCCTGCAGCACAACCAGTTTTTTATTGTTAGCATGAATCATATTATTGGTTGCATCAATTACCATAATATGATTACCGGCAACCGCATTGCCCAGATAATCTTTTTCCAGGTTGTCGTAAGTGCTGGTCCAGGTACCCAAATCGCTCCAGCCAAATGAAGAAGGGATGATATATACATTGTCGGCTTTTTCCATGATACCGTAATCAATAGAAATATTTACGCACTGTGGATAAATACGCTCAACGGCTGCCTGTTCTGTTTTTTTATTGAAATGTGCTTTCTCAGCATCAAAAACTTCGGCAATCTCGGGCAGGTGTTTTTCAAAAGCTTTTACAATATTTTTTACTTGCCACACAAAAATGCCTGCGTTCCATAAAAAGTCACCGCTGGCCATAAATGTTTTTGCCAGTTGCTTATCTGGTTTTTCGGTAAAAGTTTTCACTTTGTACACATTATCGCCTACGGCGTGCTGCTCGTATTGTATATAACCATAGCCCGTATTGGGATGTGTTGGTTTTATACCCAATGTAATCAACGCTTTAATATGACTGGTAAAATGTAACGCTTCGGTACAAACTTTTTTAAATGCTTCCTCATCCTGAATAATATGATCGGCTGGTGCACAAATTAAATTAGCGTTAGAATTTAGCTGCTGCAGTTTATAAGAAATATAAGCTATGCAGGGTGCTGTATTTTTACGTGAGGGTTCGCACAAAATATTTTCAACCAGCAGGTCGGGTAACTGTTCGGCAACAATATCCTTGTATTGTTCAAACGTAATAACATAAATATTCTCAGCAGGAATAAATTTAGCAAAACGGTCAAATGTTGCCTGTATAAGCGTTCGGCCGGTGTTTAAAATATCCAAAAACTGTTTAGGGTAATCGGCTCGGCTGATGGGCCAAAACCTGCTTCCAATTCCTCCGGCCATAATGGCCACGTAATTATTTTTACTCATCATGTCTTTATATAATCCCCTCCTTTACCAAATCGTGTAAATGAATAATGCCTGCATATTTTTTATTGTCGGCTGCAATTAACTGGCTGATGTTATGCTTACGCATTTCTTCTAATGCAGTAACAGCCAACACATCCGAAGCAATTGTTTTTGGATTGCTACTCATAATATCTTTTGCCTGTAAGCCGGTAATGGTTTCGGATTTTTCCAGCATGCGCCGCAAATCTCCGTCGGTAATAATGCCCAGAATATGATTGGCTTCATCAACCACCACTGCGGCACCAAGCCTTTTCTCTGTCATCTCCACAATCAGTTCTTTAATCGTTGCTGTAGGCAATACTTTGGGTTTGGCATTTGCTTCTGCCAAGTCAAAAACCCGCAGATATAATTTCTTACCTAATGTTCCGCCCGGATGATATTTTGCAAAATCTTTGCTGTTGAACCCTTTTATTTCCATTAGGCAAACAGCCAGTGCATCACCCATCACCATTTGTGCAGTGGTGCTGCTGGTGGGCGCTAAATTTATCGGGCAAGCTTCCTGTTCTACCGTTGTATTTAAAATCATATCGCTGTTGAGTGCTAAGAATGATTCCATATTGCCAACCATACCCACCAATGTGTTTCCAAAACCTTTCACCAGGGGGGCTAACACTTTAATTTCGGGACTGTTTCCACTTTTACTGATTACCAGTACGATATCATCAGACTGCACCATTCCTAAATCGCCATGAATGGCGTCAGCAGCATGCATGAATACAGAAGGAGTTCCAGTGCTGTTTAAAGTGGCAACAATTTTTTGGGCAATTACAGCGCTCTTTCCAATTCCGCTTACAATCAATCTTCCTTTGCTGGTGGATATTTTTTCAACCGCCTTTACAAAATCAGCATTTATATAGGCTTTTAATCCGCTTACCGCATTGGTTTCTAACTCAATAGTACGTAAAGCAACCGCTATGATTTTGTCGTTATTCATTAGTGATGCCGCAAACCTACTTCAAATCATTCATAATGCAAAGAAGAGCATGTGTAGAATAAAGGCTACATCATTTTAGCAAATAATTGTACTGGTCAATTCTTTGCAGGTTAATTTAAATTGATTAATTTAAGAGAATGAAAAAAGCCCAATCTAACTGGGTTTACATGCAGATTGGGTTTGATTTTGCGGCAGTTATTAATTAACTTCGCTGCCCTTTAAAAAAACCGGTATTCAGTTAAACAGATTTAAGAAAAAATGTACCGAAAGGTAAAATTATGGCAAAAGTAAAATCCAATACTAAAGAACCAAAGGTAAAAGCCGCAGCAAAGGTCAAAAACACAAATCACTCCGATTTGTCTGGACAGTTGCAAAGTCAGTTTGGCTTTGATGGTTTTAAAGGTCCACAGGAAGAAATTATACAAAGCCTTTTAGCAGGCAACGACACTTTTGTAATCATGCCTACTGGCGGTGGAAAGAGTTTGTGTTATCAATTGCCCGCTATAATTAGCGAGGGTGTGGCGATTGTTGTTTCTCCGTTAATTGCATTAATGAAAAACCAGGTTGATCTGGTACGCAGTTATAACGCTAAGGACAATGTTGCCCATTTTTTAAACAGCACATTAAATAAAGGCCAGCAAAAAATAGTGAAAGACGATTTGGTTACCGGAAAAACAAAACTCTTATATGTTGCTCCAGAAACCATGACCAAAGAAGAAAACATTAACTTCTTTAAAGAACTTAAAATTTCGTTTTTTGCTGTGGATGAAGCGCATTGTATTTCCGAATGGGGCCATGATTTTAGACCAGAGTACAGAAGACTGAGGGAAATGATGGATTTGATTGATGACAAAATACCGGTGATTGCTTTAACTGCAACCGCCACTCCAAAAGTACAGAGCGATATTGTAAAAAACCTGGGGCTTCGCAAACCAAAAATATTTATCTCTTCTTTTAACCGGCCAAATTTATACTACGAAATTCAGCCAAAAATAAACTTGGACCAAACCAACAAAAGTATTGTACGGTTTATTCAACTCCATAAAAACAAGAGTGGTATTATTTATACACTTAATCGTAAAACAACTGAAGAGCTGGCCAAAATGCTGATGGCAAACGGTATAAAAGCGGTAGCCTACCATGCTGGTCTCGATAGTAAGTTAAGGTCTCATCGACAAGATCAGTTTTTGAATGAAGATGTAGACGTAATTGTTGCCACCATTGCCTTTGGTATGGGTATCGATAAACCGGATATCCGTTTTGTTATTCATTATAACATTCCAAAATCGATTGAAAATTATTACCAGGAAACCGGCCGTGGCGGCCGCGATGGCATGGAAGGAAAATGTATTCTCTATTACTCTCATAAAGATGTAGCCAAGCTGGAGCACCTGATGAGGGATAAGGCATTAAGCGAAAGAGAAGTGGGAGCACAGTTAATTAATGAAACTGTTGCCTATGCCGAAAGCAGTGTTTGCCGCCGCAAGACTTTATTACATTATTTTGGCGAGCATTATGATGATAAAGAAAGCTGTGGCCATTGCGATAACTGTTTGCATCCCAAAGAAAAAATCGAAGCTAAAGACGATACTGTTATTGTTTTAAAAATTGTTAAAGCACTTGGCGAGCAATTTCCGGTTGAATATACGTTACTCATTTTAGCGGGCAAGGCAACGCCTGCCGTAAAAATGTACCGACACGAAGAACTGGATGTTTTTGCCAGCGGTAACGACAAAGAAAATCATTTTTGGAATAGCCTGATACGCCAAATGTTGCTAGCCGGATTAATTGAAAAAGACATTGTGGAGTATGGCTTGTTGAAAATAACCAAAGCGGGTACAGCCTTCTTGAAGAAACCAACATCTTTTAAAATTGTTTTAAATAACTTGTTTGAAGAGGCTAATGCCGATGATGAAGAAAACGATGCTGCGGAGGCTGATACTGTAGTGGCTGATGAAAAATTAATGATTCTGCTGAAGGACCTCAGAAAAAAAGTTGCCAAAGAAAAAAACCTGCCACCCTTTGTTATCTTTTTAGAAAACAGTTTGGAGGACATGGCCACCATGTTCCCCACAACCATGCCCGAGCTGGAGAAAATAAGTGGTGTAAGTAAAGGTAAAGCCATACGCTACGGCAAACCTTTTCTGGATGTTATTATAAAATATGTTGAAGAAAATGATGTTATAAGGCCAGACGACTTTGTGATGAAAAGTGTGGTAAACCGCAATAACAATAAAATCTTCATCATACAGAACATCGATAAAAAAATACCGCTGGAAACGGTTGCTAAAACTCGAGACCTACGTATTGATGAACTTTTAGAAGAAATGGAGACCATTGTTGCCAGCGGAACTAAGCTAAACCTGGATTATGCCATTGACGAAATGGTGGATGAATATGAGCAGGAAGAAATTATAGATTATTTTAAAAGCTGCGAAACCTCTTCCTTGCAGGTAGCACTGGAAGAACTTGCTGATAGTAACTTTAATTGGGAACAATTAAAGCTGATGCGTATTAAATTCTTGTGTGTTTACGGCAATTGATTGGAATATTTTAGTTTGAATATTTAATATTTGGGAGAATACCCTTATTTTTGCTGCCCAAATCGAAATTTCGTAAAGAAACAAGATAAAGGATGGTGCGGTAGCTCAGTTGGTAGAGCAAAGGACTGAAAATCCTTGTGTCGGCGGTTCAATCCCGCCCCACACCACAAAAAGACTCTGTGTAAACGGGGTCTTTTTTGTGTCTGGCAATTTAGAGTTGCAGTGCTGAAAAAGCTACCGCAATTTGGGCACCTACTTTCGCATTGTGATTTATCAGCGCAATATTTGCCTCCAAGCTTTCGCCTTTAGTATGCTCTGCTATATATTTTAATAAAAAAGGCGTTACGTTTTTACCAATTATCTGCTGTTTTTTTGACGCATCCAAGGCCAGTAAAATATGCTGCTCCATTTCGGCGGCGGCTATCTCCTGATCTGCCGGAACAGGATTGGCAATTAACACTGAACCTTTCAATCCTAAACTCCATTTTACAGAAAGCATCGACGCAATTTCATTTGCCGTATCAAATTGAAGTGGCGAAGCAAATCCGCTGCTACGGGAATAAAAGCTCGGAAACTCTTTCTGTCCGAAAGTAACAACCGGAATTCCTTTTGTTTCCAGATATTCCAATGTTAACCCAATATCCAAAATTGATTTAACCCCTGCCGAAACTACGGCTACAGATGTTGTTGCCATCTCGGTTAGATCGGCCGATATATCCATGCTTAAAGCGGCGCCGCGGTGTACACCACCAATGCCGCCGGTTACAAAAATCTTTATCCCTGCAATACTTGCAATACGCATTGTTGCTGCAACCGTGGTGGCTCCATATAGTTTTTTACTGATTACATAGGGCATATCTCTCAGGCTCACTTTCCAAACATCTTTTGCGTTTCCAAAATACTCCAGTTGTTCATGCGTTAAACCCACATAACACTTACCATTAAATATGGCTATGGTTGCCGGCACAGCTCCATTCAGTCTTACAACTTCTTCTACAGCCAGGGCTGTTTCCACATTTTTTGGATAGGGCATACCATGCGAAATAATGGTTGACTCCAAAGCCACAACAGGCTTGCCATTTGCGAGTGCTTCGGCTACTTCGGGATGTATTTCTAAAAAATGATTCATGAACCAGGGTAATATTTGGGTACAAGCGATAATAATATTTCCAGAGTAAGATGCGTGGCAATAGCTCCATTTACCTGTAATATTTCTGCTGATAAAGTATGCGCCAGTTTTAGACAGTCCAAATCTGATTTACCTAAATGTTTACCCAATATAAAACCGGATAACGAACCATCGCCGGCGCCCGTGCAATCAACCACTTCTATGGTAGGCGCATGCAGCGTAATTGATTTCTCTTTATTATACAAAGCAGAACCATGCTGGCCATTATGTAACCAGATATTTTGAACACCCCTGTTCAACAGTTCCTCAATTTGTTGTTGCGTAAAAAAAGCTTTTTCCGAACATAGAACCGGTAATTCGTCTTCATTTGGCGTAATTAAAAACAGACCATCAAGATTTACATTTCTGAATTTTTTAGCTGGCGGAACAGATACAGGTTCTATTACAAAGGGAATACCCGTTTCTTTGCTAAAGGCTAAAAGCCAGCCGGCGGTATCTACGCTAATATTTGCATCGGCCAAAATATAGGATGCTGTTTGCAACAATTCTTTATGTTTTGATAAATACTCGGGCGTTATTAAATGATTGGCGGCATTGGTAATAAAGGCCGAAAACAGCGAACCATCAACATT
>JBKJPN010000085.1:0-22853 GCA_046595125.1 Ferruginibacter sp. | reverse complement strand
TCGGTGCGGTATAAATAGAAAGAAGTTTTAGGAGCCGTGCCCATAAAAGTGCCGGGCATATTTGCCGCAATGGCGCTCAGGCACTGCATGCCATGTTGATGGTCTTCATTAACGCTGGCATTACCGGCCACAAAATCCCAGGTGCCTAAAATTTGTCCGTTGGCACGTATACTATCAAAAGTTGGCAATGTTAAATAATTAAAAAAACCGGCATCTAGTACAGCCATATGCATGCCTTGCCCTCTAAAACCACGGTTGTGCAAAAACTCACCGTTATGCAAATGAACCTGGCCATAGCTTAGGCCATAACTATAATAATCTGCTGCAATGATGGATTGAGTTTCGTTACCAGCTGGTTCGGTATAATCAACATCCAGTTTTTTATTAACAGGAGTTTCTTGCAAACTAGTTCTGGCTGCAATGGGCCCCGTGCTAACCACAAAAGGAAAACTGTTTATCTTGGCCAAGGCCGCAGCATCACTGGTTTGTATAGCAACTTGGTTAAGCCATTTGGAGCTGTTAAGAATTTGTACGGCTCCTGCCAATCTGATGCTGTCGATATACCTAGGTGTGATAGGCAGGTCAGTTGAGTCAATGCCAATATTATACCTCGTTCGCCTGTTGATAGATCGCTGCGTTAAATACTGAATGGGATTGCTGAGCGAAAAAGGATTGGTGCCTTTATCTTTTAGCTTTACAATATAGCGGGTAAACTGGGCCTGGCTGTTGGTATTAGCTGCAAACAGGGCAATAATAAGAAAGGGTATTATTTTTTTCATGAAATGAATTTATTTGAAATCTGAATTCGTTTTGTTAGTGATAATTTGAATACTAAAATTACATTATTATAAATGATTGGAAATAACAAAAAGCCTTTGGGAGTTAACTCAAAGGCTTTTATTTGTATGAGTATTAGTTGTTACTCCCATACCCCCACTTCACCCAAGTAGCGCCCCAAGTAAAGCCACCACCAAACGCAGCCAAAATAATATTATCGCCTTTTTTCAGCTTAGGTTCCCATTCCCATAAACATAGCGGCAGGGTAGCGGCCGTAGTGTTGCCGAATTTTTCAATATTTATCATTACTTTTTCTCTAGGCAGTCCCATGCGGTTGGCCGTAGCATCAATAATACGCAGGTTGGCCTGGTGTGGCACCAGCCAGGCAATATCATCGCCGGTAAGGTTGTTGCGTTCCATCAACTCAAAACTCACGTCGGCCATGCCTTTTACAGCAAACTTAAATACCGATTGACCTTCCTGGTACACAAAATGTTCTTTAGCTAAAACAGTTTCAACTGTTGATGGTTTTACCGAGCCGCCGGCTTTCATATGCAGGAATTTGCTGCCGCTGCCATCGCTTTTTAATATACTATCTTTTATACCAACATCTTCGGCAGTAGGTTCCAGTAAGACGGCACCGGCGCCATCGCCAAAAATAATACAGGTGGTTCGGTCGCTGTAATCAACAATACTGCTCATTTTATCTACCCCAACCACAACCACTTTTTTATACCTGCCACTTTCAATAAAAGCAGTGGCGGTTGTAAGTGCATATAAAAATCCCGAGCAGGCAGCCATTACATCAAAACTAAAAATATTGCCAGCACCCAGCTTATCGCAAATAATATTTGCAGTGGCCGGAAAAACCATATCGGGTGTAACCGTGGCGCAAATTAGGCAGTCAATATCGGTGGGGCTAATACCCCGTTTTTTGCATAAATCCAGCACGGCGGGTACCGCCATATCACTGCTGCCCAATCCTTCGCCTTTTAGAATCCTTCTTTCCGAAATTCCAGTACGGGTACGTATCCACTCATCGTTGGTATCCACCATTTTTTCCAGTTCGGCATTAGTGAGTTTATACTCGGGTACATAACCGCCAACTGCGGTAATTACAGCATTAGTTTTTTGCATGAAACTCTATATTTACTTGATATTCTGAATTTTGATAACGAAGCATAAAAATACAGAAAAAACCTTAGTTGCCTTTTAAGGGTTGTAGTACATAAATATTCCTTATTTTCGCTATCGACTGTTAAATAACTATGTACGCATATTTGCAAGGAAAGTTTACGTATAAAAGCCCGGCGCAGGTTTATGTAGATGTGAATGGGGTTGGGTTTGAAGTTAATATCAGCCTGAATACTTATTCGCATATTCAAAACTTGGAGCAGGGTAAGCTATTTACACACCTGCAGGTACGAGAAGATGCACATATATTATTTGGTTTTTTTGAACGTGAGGAAAAGGATATGTTTGTGCTGCTAACGGGTGTTTCGGGAGTAGGTGCGGCAACGGCCAGGATGATGTTATCATCTTTAAAACCAGAAGAAGTGAGCAGGGCGATTATTACAAGCAACATAACGTTGCTTGAGAGTGTCAAAGGAATAGGAAAGAAGACAGCCGAAAGGCTGGTATTGGAACTGAAAGATAAAATTGGCAAGATAGGTACTGGTGCATCCCATTCTGTACACATGGGCAATAGTTTAGAGATGGATGCGTTAAATGCTTTGACTGCTCTCGGTATTTCAAGATTGCAAGCAGAAAACGCCATCCAAAAAGTTATCCGTGCCGAACCAACCGTATCTCAATTAGAAGACTTAATTAAAAAAGCCCTTAAAGCCATTTGATTAGAACGCTACGTTAACAGATTTTACCGGATGTTGCTTATAAGAACAAAAAATTCGAGACTAATTGGCTTCGTTGTATTGGCAGTTACGCTGTTTTTACTTGATGCAGGTACTGCTGTAGCCATACCCTTCCACAATAACTTATTGGTTAATAAGGTAGATACCTTACCGGGTGGCGGAAATTTAGTATTTCCCATCAGGGATCGCAGGGGCGATGCGCTATCTGCACAGGGTAAAAGCACTTTCGACCTCAACAATCCTTCTAATATTAGAGATTCGGTGGTGTATGATCCCAAAACCCGCCGCTATGTGGTGTACGAAAAAATAGGCAGTAAATATTACCGCACAACCACATCCTATAGTTTTGAGGAGTATTGGAAAATACGTGACCGTAAGTTGGAAACAGAATACTTTCAAAAACGGTCGAACCTGATGAGTATACTCAACCGGGGCCGAATTAAACCCAAACTTTCGCTCTACGATAATTTATTCAACCGCCTGTTTGGTAATGGTAAAATAAATATTAGTCCGCAGGGAAATGTAGATATTACCGCGGGTTATCAGGGGCAAAATATTAAAAATCCAACCCTGCCCGAAAGGGCTCGTAAAAACGGCGGTTTTGATTTTGATATGAACGCTCAGGTAAATGTTAACGCCGATATTGGCGGCAAACTCAAATTTCCAATTAGTTATAATACCCTTGCCAATTTTGGGCAGGATAATCAGCTTAAGCTTGACTACACTGGTCTTGATGATGAAATTGTTAAGCGCTTTGAAGTTGGTAATGTGGCATTTCCATCAAGAAGTACATTAATACCGGGTGCCCAGCAGCTGTTTGGTATAAAAACCACGGTGCAGTTTGGTAAACTGTTTTTAACGGGTGTAATTGCCAATCAAAAATCGCAGCGCCAGTCGGCTAATTTATCGGGCGGTACAGCCAGTCAGTTATTTGAAATAAAGGCTGATGAATATGAGGAGAACAGGCACTTTTTAATGGCCCAGTATTTTAAAGAGAATTATAACAAAGCTATGAGTAAGTTACCGGCAATTACTACACCGGTGCAAATATTAAGAATGGAAGTTTGGGTTACCAATCGCAATGGTACTACCACCGAAGCCCGTGATGTGGTTGGATTGGCTAACCTTGGTGAAACTGGCGGTGCTATATCAGGCATTCCTTCCAACGGATCAAACCCTACTTATTCAGCTATTATTTCCAATCCCAGCAATCGTAATTCATCAACAGTATTCAATAATTTAATTACCATGGGCTTGCAGCCAGTCCAGGATTTTGAGAAAATGTTTGCTCGCAAGCTTGATTCAACACAATATATTTACAACAGGCAGGTTGGATTTATTTCTTTAAGTCAGCCATTGCAAACCGATGAGGTTTTAGCGGTTGCTTACCAATATTCTTACAATGGTAAAATTTACCAGGTAGGTGAATTTTCGCAGGATCTACCGCCCGACAGTACGCAGGCCACTCAACGTATCCTTTTCTTAAAATTATTGAAAGCTACTTCGCAACGGCCCACTTTACCCATTTGGGATTTGATGCTGAAGAATGTGTACGCAATTGGCTACGGCACTTTAACACCTACCGATTTTAAGCTCGACGTATTGTACCAAGAGCCTGGCTTGGGCTGGAAACGCTATGTGCCTTTTGGTGATAAAAACCAGGGTACGCCCATCATTTCACTCATTAATCTCGACCGGTTAAATAACCAGCTAGATCCGCAGCCCGATGGTGTGTTCGATTATGTGGAAGGCTTTACAGTCTATTCGCAGTACAGTAGGGTAATGTTCCCAGTGCTGGAACCTTTTGGGCGTGATCTTGCAGAAGGTATTTATACCAATCCCAATCTGCCTAATATTAAAGACAGTTTGTTTTATGCTTTATACGATTCAATTAAAGCAGTAGCGCAGCAGTTTCCAAATCTTAACCGTTTTGTGTTGAAAGGCTCTGCTAAAATATCGGGTTCATCCGATATCAGCATAGGCTATAATATTCCACGTGGATCGGTATCGGTAACTGCGGGTGGCAGGGTATTGATTGAAGGAATTGACTATGATATTAATTACGATTTGGGAACCATCAAAATCACCAACTCGGCCATCATCAATTCGGGCATTCCAGTACAGGTGAATTATGAAAATAATGCCAGCTTTGGTTTACAGCAGCGCAGCTATATGGCACTGCGATTTGATTATATGGCAAAGAATACTGTAAAAGAGCAATTATCTTTTGGTGGTACCTTAGTACGGTTGAGCGAAAGGCCCTTTTTCAGCAAAGTAACTTACGATAATAGTGGTGCTGGCGGTACCAATGAGCCCATCCGTAACTCTATGTACGGTTTAGATGTTAATTACCGCAAGGATATGCCAAGACTTACCAAGATATTGGACAAGCTACCATTCTATAAAACTACGGCTCCATCAAGTTTAAATGCATTTGCCGAAGGCGCTTTTTTGAAACCTGGCCATGCGCCGCAAATAGGTAGAGGCTCTGCCGGAATTATTAATATTGATGATTTTGATGGCACCCAGTCGGGTCTCGATTTGCGTTTTCCACCAATAAGTTGGGCGCTGGCTTCGGTACCGCTTGGGGCTACGCAAAAAGGAAACAACACATTGCTGTTTCCGGAGGCGTCCTTAAATGATGATATTAATTCCGGAAAAAACAGGGCAAAAATTGCGTGGTATCAAATTGAACCAACCCTACAGCAATATAAAGGGCCAAACAATCCGTTTTCTAACGATCGGGTTGAGTTAAGTGACCCAAGGGTGCGGTCCATAAGCCAGCGTGAAATATTTCCGCAGCGAACCACCGGTTTTGGCGAAAGTCAGCTGGTAACTTTTGATCTGGCATATTTCCCTTCCGACCGAGGACCTTATAACTATGATAATGCCGTTGGTAGTATTGCACTTAATGGCAAACTGCGTAATCCTAAAACCCGCTGGGGTGGCTTAATGCGTGCCATTGATCAACCCGATTTTGAAACCGCCAATATTGAGTTTATCGAATTTTGGCTTCAGGATCCGTTTATCGATTATCTTCCACGATACGTCAATACAGCTAGTTCAACTGGGGGTAAATTATATTTTAACCTGGGCAATGTTTCAGAAGATATCTTAAAAGATGGCAAACGTTTTTACGAAAACGGTTTACCTACGCCTAATGCGCCAGCACCAGTTGATAATAGCAACTGGGCACGTGTACCAACCAATCCTATTCAGGTTACCAATGCCTTTAGTAATGATCCCAACGACCGTAAATATCAGGACATAGGTTTCGATGGGCTAGATGATACTGCAGAAGCCAACAAGCGCTCGGCTTTTCTGGCGCAGTTGCAAACACAGGTATCACCTGCTGCATACCAACAGGCATTGCTTGATCCGTCAAACGATAATTATCATCATTACCGTGGCGACGATTTTGATCAGCAAGGGCTGGGCATTACAGGCCGGTATAAAAATTACAATAATCCCGAAGGCAACTCGCCGGTTGCTTCTACCAGTTCAACTTTTTCATCGGCGGCTACGCTATATCCCGATGCGGAAGACCTTAACAGGGATAATACCCTTAACCAGACTGAAGAGTATTTTCAGTATGTAGTTGATATTAAACCAAGTGCGGCGCCCGAAATGACTATTGGTACCAACTATATTGTTGATAAAAAAGTGGTGAGTGTAAATCTGGTAAATGGTTCATCAAGACCCGAAACCTGGTATCAGTTCCGTATTCCTATCAGTCAATACGATCGTAAAATTGGGCAAATTCCTGATTTTAAATCAATCAGGTTTATGCGGATGTTTTTAACTGATTTTGAAGATAGTGTGGTTTTACGTTTTGGCGAACTGCAGCTTACCCGTAACACCTGGCGCAAGTTCCCTAATAAGATTGACTCATTAGGTACTTATACACCTTTACCAACTGGTGGTGCAACTACCTTTAGCCAGGGTGCGGTTAATATTGAAGAAAACGACAAGCGTATACCACTTCCCTACCGCACACCAACCGAAATTCAACGGGTGCAAACTCTTAGCAATAACGGCGTAAACCTGTTGCAGAATGAGCAGTCACTTAGCTTACAATTTTGTGATTTGGCACGTAACGATTCAAGAGGTGTTCAACAAACCTTTGCCAACCGCGATCTGCGCCAGTTTCGCAAACTGCAGATGTATATACATGCTGAAGAGGCTAGTAAAACATACCGTAGTTTAAATGACAAAGACCTTACCGCCGTTATAAGAATGGGAACCGATTTTGTAAATAACTATTACGAGATAAGGATACCGCTAAATATGACGCCGCTTAATGCAGGGTCGCTGTTTGGGCCGGATACCGATGCATACAACGATACTTTATGGATACCGGGCAATTCGCTAGATGTTGATTTGCAAACGCTGGTTAAATTAAAGCAGACCCGTAATACCACCTCGGGTACTTCGCCAGCTGTTATTTACAGAGAGTTACAAAAGAATGGGCACACGTTTTCGGTAATGGGTAATCCAAACCTGGCCGAAATAAGGGGTATATTAATTGGCGTAGAAAATACAAAAGCTATTAGTGCCTGCGGCGAAATATGGGTTAATGAATTGCGCCTTTCTTCTATTGATGAAAAAGGTGGCTGGGCAGCCTTGGGCAGGATCGATATGAACCTGGCCGACTTGGGAACACTGTCGGTATCGGGCAATATTCACAGCAGCGGTTTTGGTACCTTGGAGCAAAGGGTCAACGACCGCTATCGTGATAATTTCTCTCAGTTTGATGTGTCTGCAAATTTAGAATTGGGCAAACTTCTGCCGGAAAAAGTAGCCATTTCAATTCCTGTATTTGCCAGTTATCAACAGTCAGTAAGTACGCCCGAGTACGATCCTTTTGATATGGATATCAAACTAAAAGACAAATTGAAAGATGCTTCCGGCGACCAAAAAGATTCTATAAAAAATAATGCCATCGACTTTACCAGTACCACCACGGTTAATTTCACCAATGTGCGTAAAAACCGCACCAGTACCAAGTCGCCTAAGATTTACGATATATCCAATTTCGATTTCAGCTATTCGTATTTAAAAATTAAGAACCATACGCCGCTAATTGAAAGCAACGAAATAACCAGGCACCGTTATGGATTGGGCTATAATTTTTCGCCTAAAGAAAGGTATATAGAACCGTTTAAAAAGATTAAATTCTTTACCAAACGAAAAACACATTGGTTCGATTTGGTAAAAGATATCAACTTTAACCTGATACCATCACAGTTAAGTTTTAGGGCCGATGTTAACCGCCAATTTGGTGCCATCAGGCCACGCAGTATCGGTACATCCAAATACCAGATTCCCGAAACTTACGATAAGTACTATACTTTTCAGCGCAACTATATTCTGCGTTGGAACCTAACTCGTAGTATCAACTTTGATTTTACCGCCATTAATAATTCACGTATTGATGAGCCGGAAGGACGTTTGGATACACAAGAGAAAAAAGATACGGTGTGGAGAAACCTGCTGAAAGGCGGCCGAAATACCACATACAGCCATGCAGCTAACTTTACTTATACTTTGCCAACAGCTAAGTTTCCTTTATTAGACTGGACAACGATGAACATTCGTTACCAGGCATCTTACAAATGGATTGGAGCTTCCCGGTTGGCAGTTGAGTTGGGTAATATTATTGAAAACGGGCAGCAATCAGAAGCTACAGCCCAGTTTGACTTTACTAGATTGTACCAAAAATCTAAATGGTTAAAACAGCTGGAAGCACCAAGCAATCCCGAAGACCGCGAAAAGTGGAGAGCACGTATCACTAGATACAAGGATACCATTATTACAAAGAGCGGACGTAAAGTAGTTAAAAACCGGAAAAAAATTGATCAAACTGCGGTACCTTATTTGCCCAAATACCAGCAGGCATTAGGAAAATTATTGACCAGTGTTAAACAGGCAAGTTTCTCTATTTCGGAAAATGCCAATACTCGCCTGCCGGGATATACCGACAGTACGAAGTATGTGGGCAATAACTGGAAGAGTATGGCACCAGGAATAGATTTTGTTTTAGGCCGACAACCAGATACTACTTGGATGAACCAAGCGGCTGCGAAGGGATTGATAACCAAGGATACTACTTTCAACACGGTATTCATGCAAAGTTTCGATCAGCGGCTTACCTTTTCGGCGCAGCTGGAACCTATCAGGGACTTGAATATTACGCTGAACATGAGTAAGTCCTTCTCTAAAAACTATACTGAAACATTCCGTTATATTGATACAACCGGCGGTACCAACCACGATTTTAAACACCTGAATCCTTATGCAGGCGGCGGTTTTGATATAACCTATATCGCTTTTAAAACGCTGTTTGGTAAATTTGATCCAAACCGTGTATCAGAAACTTTTAGGAAGTTTCAGGACTACCGGGTAATTATGTCGGAGCGTTTGGGTAAGGCCAATCCGTATAACATAGGAAGAACGCCCGATGCTGAGGGTTATTATTATGGCTATGGTAAATACGCCATTGATGTGCTGATACCTTCGTTTATTGCGGCATATACCGGAGAGGACCCAGAAAAAGTTGCGTTGATCAGGCAGAATAATCCTAATATTAAATCAAATCCATTCAGGGGGCTTAAGCCTAAATTGAATTGGAAACTTGATTACAGCGGGTTGAGCCGTATCAAAGGTCTGGATAAGATATTTACTAACTTCAACGTATCGCATGGTTACACGGGTAACCTTAGCATGAATGGTTTTACATCGGCACTACTTTATCAGGATGTTTCCAGGTACGGCTATCCGTCGTTCTATGATACTTTATCCAAGAATTATGTGCCTTACTTCTTGTTGCCCAATATCAGTATTGGCGAGCAGTTTTCGCCGTTGTTGGGTATTGACATTCAGTTTACCAACCAGTTACAGGCTAAGATTGAATATTCAAAATCAAGGCAGCTTAGCCTAAGTTTAATTGATTACCAGTTGAGCGAAGTACGCAGTACTGAGTTTGTGGTAGGTGGCGGATGGCGTAAGCGTGGTATGAAAAACCCGTTGAGCTTTATCAATATCAAATGGCCTAAATTCTTAACTGGTAAAGAGGGCGATGGTAAGAAACTGCAGAACGAAATTAATTTCCGCCTCGATTTCAGGATAAGGGATAATGTAACTTCCAATAGTCGTTTGGATCAAGAGAATAGTTTTGCAACCGGTGGTAGCAGGGATATAACCATTTCACCTTCGATTGATTATTTCTTAAACAACCGAATAAATATTAAACTCTATTTCGATCAGCGCAGAGTTAATCCTTACATTTCTTCCAGTGCACCCATTGTAAATACAAGGGCTGGGTTGCAGGTGCGGATTTCGTTAACGCAGTAAAATATTAAAATTAAATTTAAGCACAGAGTAGGTTTCTATTCTGTGCTTTTTTGTTTGGGGAAGGTTGTTTCGTATCAGCTTGTTAGGGTATCCATACTCACATTCTTCCGAAGTATTCAAAACTTCGGAAGTCTCGCCATTGTTGGTTGCCTGACCAATAACTAGTCCTAAAGAAAATCCCCCGTTTTTAAACGGAGGACCTGTTTTCTATAACCAAACATGTGGGGGTTAATTAACTTTCTTAAGCAGCATCACATAACCGCAAAGATCTTTTTTCTTCTTATTTACTTGTACAGGCTTCATCATGTGAAACTCAGAAAATTTTGGGATATACGAGTAGCTAATTACATTACCATCTACATCGCCCCAGTATTTTTTCTGGTAAACAACTTGCTTTTCGTTCCAATCAAACATGCGTACCTCATATAATCTTGAAGTGATATCGCCAATAAAAACAAACTGGTACCAACTGCCTTCGGTTAAGGGAACAATCACAGGCATTTCGTATTCACTCACCATTTGCATAGAAGCTTCTTTAACCACTATAAAACCTTGCTTTGCCAGCAACAATTTCATACTATCGGCCTGTTGTAAAATAGAAGGAGCTAAGCAGGGAGCCTGGCGAATTACATTTTGCGCCTGGGTGCTTAAACTAAAGAACATAAAGCCCGCCATAAAAGAAAAAAGTAAACGGTTTTTCATATGCTATTAGTCGGTTGGATAAATGGATTAAAAACGCTATTTTTTAGATTCCTTTCTCTAACAATAGGGAAGCTGCCCTTATTGTTAAAATATAACGTTGTTCAAGAACAATTATTGTACCAAAGCTTTTTATCAGAAATTTTTCTACAAGCAACTCTAATTTTTATTAAAATAATAGGTGCCGGCCTGTTGTGTGCAGGTAATTACTAAGTCGTTTATACATACATGCGCAGGTAAATGTACGCAGTAAAAGACCGTATCGGCAACATCTTCGGGCGTTAGCGGAATAAGTCCATTATAAGCTGCATTTGCTGTTTCCTCATCACCTTTAAAACGTACCAACGAAAATTCAGTTTCCACAGCGCCGGGGTGTATGCCGGTAACTTTTATATTGTTTTTAAGCAGGTCGATCCGCATGGCTTTGGTAATGGCATCTACGGCAAATTTGCTGGCACAATAAACATTTCCTTTTTCGTACACTTCCTTGCCCGCCACCGAGCCCATATTTACAATATGGCCTTTTTTCTGCGCCAGCATAAATGGCAACACGGCTTTACTTACATACAACAGGCCATGTACATTGCTGTTAAGCATGGTTTCCCAATCGTTCATATCAGCATCGGCAAAACTATCCCTACCCAGGGCCAGCCCTGCGTTATTGATGAGTACATCAATTTTTTGCCAGCGCTCGGGTAATTGGCTAAAGGTATCTTCTACAGCCTTTCGGTCCTGTACATCAAAACATAGTGGTAGCACTTCAATACCATGTTCTTTTTCCAGTTCGATTTTTAAAGCCTCCAGCCTTTCTTTGCGGCGGCCGGTAATGATGAGGTCGTATTTTGCGGGTGCAAATTTTTCGGCGCAGGCTTTTCCTATGCCTGCGGTTGCGCCGGTTATTAAAATGATTTTATTCATGGCTGCAAAATAATTTATGGGGATGAATTTATGCCACAAAGTTGCTCAGAGGTTTTACACAAAGGGGCAAAGTTTTTCTACACCATTGTTGGTCGCCTACGCCATTGTTGGTCGCCTGACCAACGATGTTTCCCTGATCATAAATGTTTTTTGCAATATCAACATCAAATCTTTTGTAATTCAAATATTTATTTATATTTTGATAATATGTATTTGCACCAGCATCATACTGAGTTTTTTACAGCTACCAATTTGAATTGGTTGCCGGTTTTGCAAAATGATATTCACAAGGATATACTGATTGAAGCATTGAAAAGAAGGGTTCAAAATAAGGATGTAGTTGTGAATGCATTCGTAATTATGCCTAATCATTTTCATGCTATATGGCAAATACAGGATGGCATTAATAAAGCCGACTTTATGAGGGATTTTATGAAATTTACGGCCAGGAGTATTTTAAAATTCATGTTTATGAATGACGATTCTTTGCTTGATTCATTGCAGGTAAAGGCTGCCGACAGAAAGCAACAGGTTTGGGAACGAAACTCATTGGGCATTGAATTATATTCGGAAGATGTATTTATGCAAAAGCTTGATTATATCCACAATAACCCATTACAATCTAAGTGGGGTTTATGCAAGTTTCCAGAGGAATATTATTACAGCAGCGCAAAATTTTATGAATCAGGAGGAATTGAGAATAGCTTTGATTTTCTCACCCATTTCAGGGATTAAATTTTTTGATTGAAGATGTTGTTGGTCGGGCGACCAACAACGGCGTAGGAATTGAGAATAGCTTTGATATTCTCACTCATTTCAGGGATTGAATTTTTTGATTGATGTTGTTGTTGGTCAGGCGACCAACAACGGCAGTAGGTTTTACACAAAGGGCGCAAAGATTTTTTCTTTGCGCCCTTTGTCTCTTCGTGAATCTCTGTGGAATTAATTACATTATCTTATCAAAATAGTATAACCTTTTTTCTGTCGCAGCTCGCCACGGTAATTAACACCCTCGGCCATCCAGATATAGGTATCGGCCGATTGTCCCTTGCCCTTCAGCTTTCCATCCCAGCCGGCATATTGTTGTGTGGTTGAATAAACCAGTTTACCCCAGCGGTTATAAACTCTAAAATAATGCAGCGTTTTCATACCCAATAAAATAGGACGTAAAATATCATTCTTGCCATTTCCATCTGGAGAGAAGGCAGTAGGCACATACAAATCTGGATCTACTTTAAATAATTTTACATTGATAAAATCCTGGCCAATACAACCACCATTGGTAGTAACGGTAACAGTATAGGTTATATCACCCTCGGGCAAAGCAATAGGATTTTGAATATTTGGATTATTTAACCAGGTAGGCGAATACCAGGTATACATATCGCCGCCGGATGCATTCAGTTGCAGAGGCTGGCCTAATACAACGGTGGTATCACGTGGACCAGCATCGGCCACAACAGGTTTCTCTACATATACCCATACCGTATCTTTTACCGGTTTAGGGCAACCAAAGTTTTCTCGAACGTTAACGATGTAGCGGATATTAGCGGTTGGTTTTATCGACTGCGGATTGGCAATTGATGTATTATTTAAAAAGGTTGCTGGGCTCCAGGCATAACTGGTGCCGCCGCTGGCATTTAACTGCGCCGAAAATCCGCTGCAGATATACCTGTCGGGGCCGGCATTAGCAATTGGGTAGGGTATTGGCGTAATAGTAATATCATCGGTATTACTGCACTTGCCAATACTTGAAACCACGGTATACGTTGTTGTGGTTAATGGCGCCGCCATCGGGTTTTTAATATTATCAAAGTTCAGGTAAGTGGAGGGTGTCCATTGATAATACAGGCCATCGCTGATGGGATTTAACCTTATCGAATCAGTTTGGCAGATAACCGTATCGTTGCCTGCATTAAGCGTTACACCTGTTCTTACATCTACAAAAACTGAATCATCACGGTAGCAGCCAAAAGCATCGGTAAGGCGCACGTAGTAAGTTGTTGGCACATCGGGACTAACTAATGGATTGGCAATATTGGTATTGCTAATCATGTAATTGGGTGTCCATACAAAATTGCCGGTGCCGGTGCTGTTTATTTGTAAGGTATCAATATAGCAAATAAGGGTATCGTTGGTTGTGCTGATCGCAGGTAAAGTACGCACAGTAAGAACCATACTGTCGCTGCGGGTTTTGCTGCAACCATTTACGCCTACTGTGACCGTATACGTTGTAGTAACCGATGGCGATGCTACCGGATTAGCAATATTTGGATTGCTTAAACCTGCTGCCGGCGACCATACATAGGTATCGCCGCCACTGGCATTAAGTTGAATGGACTGCTGTCCGTTACACAAAGCCGCATCGGGCCCAGCATTGGGTATGGCCAAAGGTTTTACGGTTATATTTCTACTGGTAGTGGCCACACAGTTACTACCCCAACGGGTGGTAAGGGTATAGTTTGTTGTTACCGCCGGATAAGCCAAAGTAGTATCATTGGCAGGCGATTGCACACTACCAGCAGGGCTCCATTGCCAAGTGATGTTATCGATTTTGTTGGTGGTGCCCCTTAGAATAATGGTATCCTCTTCGCAAATTGAAATGGAACTGGCCGTCATCGCATTGGTTAAATCGAATTTGGGCGTAACCAATATGGAGTCTTTGCTTGAGCAACTGTTTCCATCGGTTAAATGTGCTGTATACCAGGTTGCGGTTGGCGGAAAAACCCTTGGGGTCGCGGTATTTGCACCAACGATATTCGTATTGGGTGTCCAGTTAAAACTGCCGGCACCCGATGCACTAATCGGTAAACTATCAAGGCCGCAATAGGTAGAATCTGCACTTAAAAGGGTTAGCAGTGGATTATCATTTATCGTGATAGTTCTGGTTATGGTTTTATTGCAACCCTTATCATTTGTTACCTTTAATTCTACATTATAGGAACCGGTAGTCGTGTAAGTATACACTGGGTTCAACAAATGACTGGTATCATCAAGTGTAGTAAGGTCGCCAAAATCCCAGCGCCAAGCAAGTACCGCTCCGTAACGAAAATACGTGGTGTCGGTAAATTGAATGGGCGTATTAACACAAAGATTTGGTTGCGTAATAAATCCAGGGAAATAATCAGGATACACCCTTACTTCCATGGTAGTAGAATCGCCGCACTGTAGCCCCTGATTTAAAACCAGCTTAACTATAAACAGGCCGGTATCTGTAAATACATGCGTTGGACTTTGCATGTTCGATGTATTATTTGGGCCACTAGCTGGGTCACCAAAATTCCAGTAAAAAGTAGGAACCGGATTATTAGGTGCGTTGTTAGAAAAAGTTACACTGAATCCATCGCAGGTGGTAAATGTTGGGTCGAGGTTTGCAGTAGGTATCTGGCAATCAACTACCCTTATTTGCAAATCCTTAAAATGAGTTGCAATGGCAATTCCGTTCCTATATTCGGTTACCTGAACAGTGATAGCAAATATTTGATTTCCAAAAGCTCCTACATTGGGTGCCACACCGTTAATTAACCCCGTTGCGGTATTAATATTTACTAATGGTCCGAGTGGACGAGAAGCTCCATATCCATTAATATAAGTTACCGGTGTATATGGTGGTGGACTAGCAGGATTTGGAATAGTATTACCAGAACTTCCGCCTTCAAAAGCATTGTAAAAGCGATATACAAGTGAATCTCCGTCTGCATCATCTGCGCTGAAATCAAAATTCATTTGTCGCCCAGAGCAGATCAAAACCGTATCTTTTGTTTTAAATTCAGGACTGGTATTCGTTTCGGCGCCTACAATATTTCCAGGTATTTTGGTGAAATATGTGGAACCAACATTGTTTGAATTAATGTTCGACATGCCTCCAACCCGGCAACACCTTTGGTAAGCAACTGTAAATCCATTCGGGGTGATTGGGATATTGTCAATAATAGTCGTGTATAGCTTGTATTCAAAACAAACCTGCAATTCAATATTATCGTCAATGCATGGATCAACAGGTGTTTTGCGAATAATTTTTGTAGTAGAGCCAGCTATCCCTGTAATATTCAAAAACTGTGCATTAGTGGCTGTATTAAAAATGGTAAAAACCACTGTAGGGTCAAGTTGGGCACCTGTAGAGGCACAGTCTCTGTATAACCTCAGTGTTACTTGGTACTTCAAAGTTCCCGGATTTGTTCCAGGTCCCAAGAAGATATACGACATTTCTCCACCCGAAATATGTGCCCCAAAAGCATTCGAAATCAAAAAAACAAACAAGCAGGAAAATAAAAATTTCTTCATTATCAATTAATTGTTGCAGACAGAGGGCTTAAAGTTAACGTAAAACGCCGTCTCAGCAAAGTAGACGGCGTTTTAGTTACTGACATTAAGTATAATTATCTGATAAGGATTACTGAACCTTTTCGTTTTATTCTTTTGTTGGTATAGTCAACACCTTCGGCATACCATACATACGTAGCAGCTTCCTGCGGTTTACCTGCAAATTTACCATCCCAACCGCTGCCGTTTCCGGTGCCACTGTACAGCATTTGTCCCCAGCGGTTGTACACTCTAAAGAGGTCAACCGATTTCATTCCAATGGGTATGGGCCTAAAAATATCGTTATTGCCATCGCCATTGGGTGTAAAGGCATTGGGTATAAACAAATCGGGATTAACCTTAAATACATGCACTCGAATGCTGTCGGTATCAAAACAACCGGCATTATTACTTACCCTTACCACGTATTCAATATCATTTTGCGGTAACGCAATGGGGTTGCTTATCAACGGATTACTGAGCCAATTGATGGGTGTCCACGAATAATTGATACTGCCCGATGCGTTCAGTTGCAGCGGCTGTCTTAGTACTACCGATGTATCCCGTGGGCCCGCCTGTGCTTTTATTTTAGCTACGCTCAGAATCATGGTATCCTTTATTGGCTTTGGGCAACCCAAAACATCCCGTACGGTAACAATATACCGCACATTATCAGTTGGTTTTACCGAGAGCGGGTTGGGTATATTGGCCGCCGTTAAAAAAGCTGTGGGGCTCCAGGAATATATACTGCCGCCCGATGCATTCAACTGTGCCGATTCACCGAGGCAAATAGTTTGATCGGGCCCGGCATTGGCAACAGGATAGGGAATTGGAGTTACCTTAATTGCATGCTGCGCCATACACTTGCCAATTGTGCCCACAACGGTGTAAGTAGTAGTAACCAAGGGCGATGCTTTCGGGTTTTTTATGTTGGGGTTACTTAATCCGGCAGCTGGTGTCCACAAATAATTAAGAGCATCGCTGGTAAGTTGTAAAATGATGGAATCGGTACGGCAGATAGTGGTATCATTGCCGCCAAACATGGTAACAAACGATACTACATTTACTTTTACCGAATCGGTGGCGGTACAGCCAAAAGGATCGGTTAATAATACCCGGTAGGTTGTAGTAACATCGGGACTAACCAATGGCGAAGCGCTGTTTACATTATTGATATTATAATTAGGACTCCAGAAAAAACTGCCGGTTCCGTTGGCGAAAATCTGCAGGGTATCAATAATGCAAATAAGTGTATCGTTCGAAACGGTAAGTGGCGGCTGATCAAGAATAGTTATAGGTTTGGTTAACGTATCAATGCAACCCTTGTTGGTTTCCACAATAAAAACTACATTATATGTACCCACAGCACCGTAGATATGTGTAGGGTTTTTTATGTTTGATGTGTTGCTGGGAGATGAAGGGTCACCAAAAGTCCAATTCCATTTATTAGGAGCGCCATAAACTGCTGTAGTAAGATCGGTAAATTGAACGGGGATGTTTTGACATTGGCCTGCAAATGTAAAGTCGGGGAAGAAGCCCGGAAAAACTCTTACCAGTGCTGTTGCCGAATCGGCACAAGATAGACCACGGTTAACCACCAATCTTAAAGTATAAACGCCAGTATCGGCATAGGTGTAAGTAGGACTGGGCAAGTTAGAAGTATTGCCGTCACCAAATTCCCAATAATAGCTTTGAATATTGGCTGTTGAAGCCAGATTGGTAAAAGTAAAAGTTCTGCCATCGCAGTTACGGTAGCCAGCTGGTTCTAATGTGGCAGTAGGTACATTACAATCTTTTACATTTATAATAAAATCTTTTCGGTGCTGTCCAATTAAAACACCGTTTCTGTATTCGGCTATACATACGCACACCACATAACTGCCCGCCGAGTTAGGTGCAATACCGGAAATCATTCCTGTTTGCCGGTTTAAAACAGCTGATGAACCCAAAGGGTTTGTACCCGAATATCCATTAATATAAGTAACAGACTGATAAGGAGGAGTCGATGGCGTTACGTTGGATGAGTTGGTTGAATTACCTCTGTTGTAAGCAGAACAATAAGTGTAAACTAGTGAGTCGCCATCTGGATCAATAGCACCAAAATCGAAAGTAAAATTAGCACGATAACAAACCGGAGCCAGCAGGGTGCGGAACTGCGGGCTACTATTTACACCTGTTGGTAGTTGATTGGTACCCGGAATAACACAATTATAAGTTGAACCCTCTCCCTGTGCAGGAGCTCCGGCAGTAGCTACATTTTGTAAAGAATTTATTCTGCAGCAGGTTTGGTAAGCAGCAGTATATCCATTTGAATTATTAGGAAGCTCAATTTCGAATGAATAAACACCCATACTGTATATTAACGTTGGTGGGTTAACCATACAAATGGGGGGCGGACTAACTGGCACTAATGAAGTAGATGTTAGCCCAATATCAAAAGGCGATAAAGCAATTTGAGATGAATTATCGTTATTGAAGATGCCTATTCGAACTAGGCCCGGCATAGCAGCACCGCCGCCGGTATCGTCTCTAAAAAGTTTTAAGGTAATTCTGTATCTTTTTGTGTTGGCAGTACTGCCAACACCCAAGTATTCATAAATCATTTCACCACCAGAAATATGGGCAGCAAATACATTAGCAAACAAGAAAAAAGAGAAAACAAAAACAATAAATTTCTTCATGATGGTTATTACGCAATAATAAGACTTAAAATTAGTGAAAAACGCTGCCTTTTATATGACGAATTTGTTAAATGGTTTTATTCAGACTTAAAAGGGCGTTGTTTACCTTATCAGCCTCTTCCCACATACCCATATGTGCACTGTTGCGCAGTATATGTATGTGCGACTGTGCAGGTAAATGTACCTGCTGCATGCTGTCTTTAAAAGGAACCGCTTTGTCGTGCTGGCCCACGATAAACAAGACAGGTTTATTGAAGTTTTTTAAAACACTTGTTCTGTCGGGCCGGTTTATCATAGCATGATAATAAGCAATGATGGCTTCATCGGTAAAGTTTTTGCTTTTTTCAATCAGGCTATTTACAAAGCTGGGGTTATTGGCGTACCAGCTTTCAGTAAACAAATCTGCTATCACTGCCTTTAAAAATTCATGAGCACCGTTCTTTTTTACAAATTCTATTGATTTTAATCGGTTAGCTTTTTTCTCTTCACTATCGGCAAATGCTGATGAATGTACCAAGGCAATAGAAGAAATAATTTGGGGATATTTTTCGGCCAGTGCAAGGGATATGTAGCCGCCCATGCTGTGGCCAACGGCCCCCACAAAACCTCCCCCGGTGGAGGAGGCTTCTAAGACCTCATGGCCAATAATTTCTTTTATAACTTCAGCCATACCCTCAATGCTCATATCGGCAATTAGTTCAGATTTTCCGGTGCCTGGCAAATCAGGAATGATGAGCTGGCAATGATTTTTTAGAAAATCAATTTGATTTTGCCATATATCGCCATCCTCTGCAAAACCATGAATTAGAATTACAGGTTTGCCTATACCAATTGTTCGGTAAAAAATTTTTGATGATTGATATGTGATGGTTTTTAATTCCATTTTTATTTGCATTAATTGAGTCAATGTTCAGACGAGGGTGTCAGACCATTGTGGCCAAAGATTTTTTAACGCTACGATAAATCAACAAACAAACAAGTGGCAGCAAACCGTCGTTCATTTGTTGTGGTAAAAAATACCAGCTTATTAAAACGGCCATTAATGCTACCGCCGTAAACTTAAAATATTTTTTAACCCAGTTCTTTTTGCTGTTTACAAAAAAAGCTAAAATCATATGCGTAGGCCATGCCCAAATTAAATTGTAATTGGCGCCAAACATCAGGTGGTCGGTACCAGTCCAAAGGAAGATTAAAACTGCCCCAAGCGCACCAGTAATGAAAAACAAAAGCCCGTCGAATCCCTGCAGAAAAGCGTGGGCAAATTTGTTTTTCAGGCGCCCAATAAAAAAAATACCAACAAATAATATTGAAAAAATAACGAAGGGTGTAAAGTAAGATTTACTATTTTCCTCATCGGTTATTTTGTATAAATTCTGTGAGGTTAATACATCATTGTGCTTGCTGCTATCCAGACTTTTCATCAGGTTGTCGGGTAAAAACTGCATCTGTTCTGCCGTCATAACAGCGTCGCTTGGTTTGCCCAACAACAGGTCCATACCCAGTTTGGTCCAGTCTTTATTTTTTCGGTTGAGGTACTGGTGTATTGCCTGCCTAAAGCTACTTCCCTGCTGCATTACAGCTACACGGGTAAATGTAGAATCATGTTGTTTTTTAAGAATATCCCGCAATCGGGTGGTGCAGTTATCGAAAAAGAAATCGTATTTATAGTATTTGTTTTCTTCTTTAATAAATTCAGTTAATAACTGTTGAATTTCTGACTTTTCGGCTGCAGTTAAATTTAATACCTGTTCGGTTATACCTCGGTTAGTTGATTGATAGTCATACTTAAATTCCTCGAACGTGGAGGCAGAAACATAATACAGTAATCGGCCTTTAACAAACTTTTGGTAAAAGGCCGGGTCACCATAATCGAAGGTGCCAAAATTGTACACCACGTCTCCATAAACACCCGCTGCAGGACTGTCGTAAACAATCCTGATAGCACTGTGGCCGAAGGTAGAATACAATTCTTCGCCGGGAGTACAAGTAAGCAGTGAGATACGTAAACGGGAGCTGTCTTGGGCAAATGTGCTAAAAGGCAAATGTGCAAATAGACAAATGAAAAGAATGCTGACTACTATTTTCTTCATGGATTATTATTGGATACTAAATTAAGGGATTAACCACAAAGACACGAAGGCACAAAGTAACACGAAGAAATATAAATGCAATCTCCGCTTCCATCTTCTCCTTTTCCCTTTACTTGGGGGAGAGTCCCGATAGCTATCGGGAGGTGAGGCTTTACAACGGGCTATAATTAGGTGCCTCCCTCGTTATTGCAATATCATGTGCATGACTTTCTTTAATGCCGGCATTAGTAATTTTTACGAAAATTGCTTTCTGTAATTCCTTGATGTCTTTAGCACCGCAGTAACCCATGCCAGCTCTTAAGCCACCGGTGAATTGATGCACCACTTCCCGTAAATGTCCTTTAAAAGCCACCCTTCCTTCAATGCCTTCGGGTACAAACTTTTTAATGTCATCTTCCACATCCTGAAAATAACGATCGCTGCTGCCTTGTGCCATGGCACCTAAAGAACCCATGCCGCGGTACTGCTTGAATTTTCTTCCTTCATAAATAATCGTTTCGCCGGGGCTCTCTTCTGTTCCTGCAAAAACATTACCCATCATTACGCAACTGGCACCTGCGGCAAGCGCTTTTACCATATCGCCGGTGTATCTAATTCCGCCATCGCTGATGATGCCAACATTTTTATTTTTTAAAGCAGCGGCAGCTTCCATTACTGCTGTAATTTGTGGTACGCCTGTACCTGCAACAATTCTGGTGGTACAAATAGAACCCGGTCCTATGCCTACTTTCACCGCATCGGCGCCAGCATCGGCCAGGGCTTTTGCACCTGCAGCTGTACCAACATTGCCTGCAATTACTTGTAAATGTTTGTAGCTCTTTTTAATATTTTTTAAGGCAGATATTACACCCTTGGTATGGCCATGCGCACTATCCAAACAAATCACATCAACCCCAACTTTGTACAATGCTTCTACACGGTTCATAATATCACCAGTTATGCCAACGCCAGCACCAACCAACAATCTTCCAAAAGAATCTTTCACTGCGTGTGGGTGCGATTTTAATTTTAAAATATCGCTGAAAGTAATGAGGCCAATTAATTTGCCAGCCTTATTTACAACTGGTAATTTTTCAATTTTATTTTTTTTGAAGATGAGTTCAGCTTTTTTCAAATCAGTTCCATCGGGTGCAGTTATCAGGTTTTCGCTGGTCATAACCGTACTCACTTTGTTTTTGTAATGCGTTTCAAAGCGAAGGTCTCGGTTGGTTAAAATCCCTACGAGTTTATGATTGGCATCTACAATAGGAATACCTCCAATCTTGTTTTCTTTCATCAGGCGCAGGGCTTCACCAATGGTTGCATCGGGATGTAGGGTTACCGGGTCGATAATCATACCACTCTCACTTCTTTTCACTTTACGTACCTGATCTGCCTGCTGATCAATACTCATGTTTTTATGTAGAATACCCAAACCGCCTTCACGGGCCAGGGCAATAGCCAAGGCAGCTTCAGTAACCGTGTCCATGGCTGCACTTAGCAGCGGCACATGCAGGGTAATGGTTTTTGTAAGTTGGGTGCTGATATTTACCTCACGGGGTAATATCTCAGAATAGGCAGGCATCAGTAAAACGTCGTCGAACGTTAAGCCTTCGCCATAAAATTTTTTTGTCCCGATTGCTATCGGGATGCTTTTTGCGGTGGAATTATTTATTGGTGCCATAGGCAAAGGTAGGGCAGGGAATCAAAAATTAAAAATTAAAAATTGAGAATTGAGTAGAACTTACCGATTTTATTATACGAGCTTATATACTTTTCCTGGCAAGCTTATAACCACATTTTGCATTTCCAGCAGCAGCAGCGCAGTTGCAACGGCGCTGCTGCTCAGGCCACTTTTAAAATAAAGTTGGTCAATTTGAATGCCATCCTGCTGTTGCAGTATTTCCACAACTATTTTTTCATCGGGCGAAAGTTCAATAAATAATTCTCTTTGTTTTTTTGCCGATGTTTTGGGAGTTGCTTTCCAGCTCATCATTTCTAAAAAATCATTAGCCGAATTTATCAGTGCGGCTTTGTTATTTTGGATTAGATAATTACATCCTTCGCTTTTGGAATCACTAATGCGACCAGGGATTGCAAACACATCTTTGTTATAACTGTTCCCTAATTCTGCAGTGATGAGCGAGCCACCTTTTTTACTGCTTTCTATCACAACTACCGCA
>JBKJPN010000052.1:0-11623 GCA_046595125.1 Ferruginibacter sp. | reverse complement strand
CTTCACAAAGAAAAAGAAGTCAGCAGGAGATTGTGGATATGATGAATAAAAATCTGGGCAAACTCAATGAGGGCCGTGCTTTCACCATTCAGGAACAAACCATTGCCGTAAACCGTCGTGGTGGACAGCCGGTGCAATTTGTTTTACAAAATGTAAATTTCGAAAAATTAAAAGAAGTTATTCCGAAATTTTTAGATGAAGTAAATAACAGTTCTATATTGCAGGGCGCCGATGTAGATCTCAAGTTCAATAAACCCGAACTCAGAATCATCATCGACCGTTTAAAAGCAAGTGACTTAGGCATCAGTGTACAGAATATTTCGGAAGCCATGCAGTTAGCATTAAGTAATCGCAGACTAGGCTTTTTCACCAAAGATGGAAAACAATATGTGGTGATGGGGCAAGTAAGCCGCAATGACCGCGATGACCCCTCCGATTTAAAATCAATTTACGTACGTAGCAACACTGGGCAACAAATTTCGCTGGATAACCTGGTAAATTTTGAGGAAAACAATAGCCCTCCTACTATCTACCATTTTAACCGTTATAAATCTGCGACCATTTCATCAGGCCTCGCCGAAGGCAAAACCGTTGGCGACGGTATTAAAGAAATGGAAAGGATTTCAAAAAAATTATTAAATGATACATTTAGCACGGCACTCAGCGGCTCCTCACGTGACTATGCCGAGAGTGGCAGCAATACAGCTTTCGCCTTTGTGCTAGCATTAATATTAATTTTCTTGGTGCTGGCAGCACAGTTTGAAAGTTTTATTGATCCACTGATTATTATGATTACAGTCCCACTGGCTATTGCCGGTGCGCTGCTTTCCTTAAAGTTATTTGGCCAAACTTTAAATATTTTTTCGCAGATAGGAATGATCATGCTGATAGGTTTGGTAACCAAAAACGGCATTTTAATTGTTGAGTTCGCTAATAAGAAACAATTAACTGGGCTGAAGAAAATCCCTGCTGTGATGGATGCGGCAGTTGCTAGGTTCCGGCCTATTTTAATGACCAGTCTGGCTATGTCCTTAGGTGCTTTACCGTTAGCACTTTCTTTGGGCGATGCTTCTACAAGTCGTATTCCGCTTGGTATTGTTGTGGTTGGAGGAATTATGTTTTCGTTGATACTAACACTGTTTGTTATACCTGCTATGTATTCTTTTATGAGCAGTAAGAAAAAGAAAAATGAATTGGAAGAAATGGATGAAGCTGCTGCGGCTGACAGAAAAAAAGATTAAGAATTTGAAAAATTACTGAATGAAGAATTACTTAAAAATATTTAGCCTGTTTTCAATTGCCATGCTTTTTAGTTCGCTACTATTCGCTCAAAACAAATTAACAGTTGAGCAAGCCATTACAGCTACCATCGAAAACAATTACGATATTCAATTATTACGAAACGATTCCAGTTCCTATGCCTTGGATAAATCCTATGCCCGGGCTGCTTTTCTGCCCAGAATAAATGCAACAACCGGATTAACTTACAATAACAATAATCAAAAACAAAAGTTTACCGATGGCACCAAAAGAGAAAGCAATGGCGTACGCTCCAGTAACCTAAGTGGCTCGGTGCAACTAAACTGGACCTTATTTGACGGTTTTAAAATGTTTGCCACCCGTGATAAATTAGCACAGTTTGTACAACTGGGCGAACTGAATATAAAAAATCAAATGGTAAATTCCGTTGCTGCTGTAGTAAACAATTACTACAATATCGTTAGGCAAAAACAACAGCTTAAAGCCATTGAAGAGCAAATGAGCATTAACGAAGAACGGGTTAAAGTGGCAGAGAAGAAACTTAGTGTTGGCTTGGGTGCAAAGCCCGAACTGCTTCAGGGGAAAGTTGACCTGAATGCGCAAAAAGCCGCTAGACTTAAGCAGCAAACACTGATAGATCAATTAAAGGAGCAACTTAACCAATTAATGAATGTTGAGATGGCCACTCGTTACGAGGTATCAGACAGTATTGTATTTGCTGATGAAATTATTTTAGGTGATATTATGGGTGCAGTGGAGTCGGCAAATCCCCAGTTATTGCTTACCAAAAAAAATATTGATATTGGCTACCTCACATTAAAAGAAAGAAAAGCCGACCGCTACCCGGTAATTTCTTTCAACTCGGCATACAATTATTCAAAGACAGATAATAAAACGGTGGTAAATCCATTTACACCTTTGTTCAACCGTAACAATGGTTTTAATTATGGCGTCGGTATTACCATTCCTATCTTAAATGGGTTTAATGTTAAACGACAGATACAGCAAGCACAGCTTGATATTGACTACCTCAACATCGTCTACAAAAATCAGAAATCTAAAATTGATTTGGGCATTACCAATGCATTTAAAGATTATGAACTGCAGAAAAAAACATTAGCGCTCGAAGAAGAAAACATTGTGCTGGCAAAGGAGAATGTGTATATCTCTCTTGAAAGACTGAGACTGGGAATATCTACTTATCTGGAATTAAGAGAAACACAAAAAAGCCTTGAACTTGCGTACGACAGGTTAATAGCTGCAAGATATAATACCAAACTTGCCGAAACCGAATTGCTCCGATTAAAAGGAGAATTGGTGAAATAGATTATTTTTGAAAAAACAAATCAAATGAGTAATCCCTTAGTAGGAATAGTAATGGGGAGCGAAAGCGACCTCGACATCATGAAAGGTGCAGCTGAAATGCTCCGCCAGTTTGATGTAGAACCTGAGTTAACAATCGTATCAGCACACCGTACACCCGAGCGTTTACGTGACTATGCGATAAAAGCCAAAGAACGTGGTATAAAAGTAATAATAGCCGGTGCTGGTGGCGCTGCTCATTTACCCGGCATGATCGCAGCACAAACTATTCTGCCTGTTATTGGGGTTCCTGTAAAATCTTCCAACAGTATTGATGGTTGGGATTCTGTACTTTCTATTTTACAAATGCCCTACGGTGTACCCGTTGCAACCGTTGCATTGAATGGCGCAAAAAATGCAGGCATATTGGCCGCACAAATTTTAGCCTTACACGATACTTCCATCGCTGGTAAACTGGAAGCTTTTAAAGAATATCAGGATGACATTGTAATGGAAAGTGTAAAGAATGTGAAGAGTATGGGTTTCAGAAATGAGTTTGACTAAAAAAGGTACTGATGTTACTCGCCCATGTGGTGGAGGTTAACAGGCCAGCAATTAACTGAACAGCCGAAACACATAAACATCGGGTAAAAAAATTATATTTTAGCCCGTTGTAAACCTTTCGGCAACAAATAATTTAATTGCAAACTAGGTTGTTTTCTCCAATCGGCATGGTAATTGAATTATCAAATTAACACCATAAGTGTTACAACTAATTTCATCACCTAAATCTACTATTATGAAAAAGATTATTAGTTTGTTATCACTGGCAATTTTTATAACTGTTATGTCGTGTAACAGCAGTGATAGTGATGCAAAGGATGCAAAGCTTAATTCGGAAAAATCCGAAAAAAATTCAGAAGCGGACAACCCTAAAGTAATTGAGGTACCGGTTATTCCGCCACCGCCTTTGCCGCCACCACCGAAAGTTGTGTTGAAAAAAATTCCATTACCACCATTGCCACCACCACCACCCCTTCCTCCCAGACCTAAAAGAAAGGGATAATTACGAGGCTGCCAGTATTCGCTGGCAGCTTTTTTTTATGTTTAGCAACCATAATCACAGGATAGCAAATGTATACGTCATTTTGCAATATCTATTCTGAATCAATTTCTGCTCTAATAAAACCAGCCGACGATTTACAATAGGATTTTTAAAATTAACAAAGTCATTTAAATTTATTTAATGCTTTGCTCTATTTTCGTCTACAACTGCTACTTATCAAATGATTACGGATGCACAATTTGAAAACCTTTACAACGAGCACAATAAGCTCGTTTATAATCTGTGCCTTCAATATGTGCTACATACCGAAGATGCCCGTGATATTACGCAGGAAGTATTTGTAAAGGTTTACCAACGTTACCATCAACACGACCCCGCCTTGGCCTCTTTAAAAACCTGGATATACCGCATCACCATCAATCATTGTCTTGATTTTTTAAAATCCCGTAAATCAAAAAAACGATTTGGGTTTATCAGTTCGCTTTTTCATACAGATTCAAATGAACCAATAGAGGACGCAAGTCATATTGATCATCCGGGTATTCAAAGCGAGAATAAAGAAGCCATGCAAAACCTGCTGCTAATAATTCAGTCGCTGCCCGAAAACCAGCAAACAGTCATCATTTTAACTAAAATTGAAGACCGGCCACAAAAAGAAGTAGCCGAAATAATGAACATCGGTGTAAAAGCAGTTGAATCACTTTTGCAGCGGGCAAAACAAACAATTCAGAAAAAATTAACAGAAACCGAAGGATTATAAAACAACAATCGTATAACTACTCAATTGCACTATTATGAACATTGATAATAAACTGGACTTACTGAAGCAGATTAAAGAAGTGGAAGCCCCTCTGTTCCTGCTAACACGTATCAAGCAACAGATTGAGAACCTTGGTAATGTTGAAGCGCCCGTTAATTGGAAATGGGCTTTTGCTGTCTCGGCTGTTTTGATACTGACGCTTAACATCTCCATACTGTTTAAATCAAATGACACAACAGAAGTTATAGGTAAGTCTGGCGGCATAGAGAATGTAGTTAAGTCTATGAATCTCACCACTACTAATCAATTATATAATGAGTAAAATAAAATTGTTACGCATAGCAGTTATCGGACTGTTATTAATCAACATAGCCGTTGTTGGATTTTTATTGTTGAAGAAACCGCCACATCCCCGTGAAGACCGCCCGGGCCCTGGTGAAGAAGGTATGCCAGCAATGGAACAAACCCGGCCGAAAAATATCATCATAGATAAACTTCATTTTGACAAAGACCAGTCTGCCCAATACGAAACATTAATTGAGCAACATCAGGCAATAATGAAATCTTTAAACGACAGTATTAAAGTTGCCAAGAACGATTTGTATTCATCACTTAATAATGAAACCTTTACTGGAAAAGATTCATTAATTGCAAAACTTGACCTTTTACAAATACGAGTAGAACGCACACATTACGATCATTTTGCTGCTATTAAAAAACTTTGCAAGCCTGAGCAGCTTGAAAATTACGCAGCGCTTACAAAAGAATTAGCCCGGTTTTTTGCTCCCGGAAAAAATAATCAACGACCTCCGAAGGATTAAACAAGAAGGTTCGTATAACTAATTAAACAAGTAAAAAATAAAAAATCATTTATGACATTAGCTAAAAACCTTTTCTTTAGTGCTTTTGCTTTATCTACAATTACAGTCAGCAGTTGTAAAAAAAGTTCGACAGACTCCGGAACAACTCCGGGAACGGTATCAATTGCCAGTGTAGTTACTGCAAAATATACTTCTGCAGTAACAGTTTCAACCAGTGGAAGTAGTATCAACCTTCGGTCAAATGGAACACCAGCCCACGTATCTCCGTATTGGCTTGTTGGACATCCACTTTATGAATCGCAGATAGCAGGGCAAAACACCAACCCAGGCAATATTGGCGTACAAAATTATTCCATGACTTTACCAGCAAATCCTGCTGAAGAAAGTACCAAAGAAGCTACTTCTTTAGGCCCGATAGGAATGGCTTTAAATGGTGTTGCGATTTATAATGACAGGGAGGGAGGTAATGTTCCTGTAGATGCCGGCACTTTATTAAGTTTCGATAGAGCCGGTGCTCACCCGGGGCCTGGAAATACCTACCACTATCATTTCACCGGCGATTTTACAGGAAATGACAATGCAAATTTGATTGGCTTTTTAAGAGACGGTTTTCCAATTTATGCTCGTAAAGACATGAACGGAAGCTATCCTACAAATTTAGATGCCAATGGAGGTCATGTTGGTACTACGGCCGACTTTTCCACTGCCATTTATCATTACCATGCAGCCAACACTGCCTACATGGGCAGCCGATTTTATGTTTTAAAAGCAGGAAGTTATCATGGAACTAAAGGAACGTTTACGAATTAATATTTTTCTTATTAGCGCAGTACCGATTATATTAATTGGATGTGCAGATAGCAATGTTGAACACAAGAAGAAGGAGCTGGCTCCTTCTTCATTCTTTGTAGATACTTCATTAATTAAAAATGATACGGTAATATCACCTTCAACAAAACTGGTGCTCAATAACGGTATTTTTTATTTTAATAATTTACTGTTCTCGGGTTACATAAAAAAACTGTATCCTGATAGCAGTGTTGAATCAATTGAGGGTATTTTAAACGGCATGATGCAGGGCAGGTCTGTCAGTTATTTTGAAGACGGGCAGCTAAAAGATGTAAGAATGTACAAAGAAAACAAAAGCTTTGGCAAAAGCTATGGCTTTTGGGAAGATGGAAAGATGAAGTTTGAATATTATTACCTGGATGATAAAAGGCACGGAAGCAACAAGCAATGGTATAAAAGTGGCCTACCCTACGCCTTCATGAATTTTAAAGACGATAAAGAAGATGGCATGCAGCAGGCTTGGCGTGAGAATGGCAAACCCTACATCAATTACGAAGTAAAAGACGGCATTCGCTACGGGCTTCAAAAATCGAATTTATGTTACACACTGGTTGATGAAAAATTTAAATCAAAATGACAAAATACATAACAGCTTTTTTATTCCTTTCCATTGTGATTTCCTGCAAAGAAAAAAGCAGAAAATTACCGTACTATGATTCGGCTGACTTTACGCCCAAGTGGGAAATGCCTGACAAAAATAACTTTCACAGCATACGAAAATTCAATCTTGTTGATCAGGAAGGAAAAGCGTTTACTGCAAAAGATCTGGACGGAAAAATAACAGTGGCCGATTTTTTCTTTACCATCTGCCCGGGCATTTGCCCTAAAATGGCCGTGAGTATGGAAGGCATTCAAACCGAATTTATAAATGATAAAGATATTCAGCTCATCTCCCACTCTGTTATGCCGGGCAAAGACAGTGTGCCCGTTTTAAAGGCTTACGCTGCCGAAAAGAACGTAAAATACAATAAATGGAAATTGCTCACTGGCGAAAAATCGGAGATATACGACCTCGGCCGTAAATATTATTATGTAGAAGAAGACCTGGGCGTAAACAGCGATACCAGCATTTTTTTACACACCGAAAATTTTGTGTTGATTGATAAGAACAGACATATCAGAGGTATTTACAACAGCCTTGATAATAATAGCATGGCTGCTTTGGTGAATGATATAAAAGCTCTAAAAACAGAAGATTAATTTTTTACTGGCGACGTAGTTGGTCGCCTGACCAACTACAAACAAGATATAGAATTAGCCCATCCCCTCAACTAAGCGTATTTTTGCAGTTATGCAACAAATTAATATACCGCTTATTCTCACCAGTCTTGGCTTTGATAAGCTTAATGAAATACAACAATCTTCGCTGGAAGCGAATGCGAAAAACGATAATGTAGTGCTATTATCGGCCACGGGTTCAGGTAAAACACTGGCTTTTTTATTGCCGTTACTGGAAACTTTAGACCCAGAGATAAGTCAGCCGCAGGCACTTATTGTAGTGCCCAGCCGTGAACTGGCCATCCAGATAGATGATGTGTTTCGCAAAATGCAAACAGGTTTTAAAGTAACACTTTGTTATGGCGGGCATAAAAGAGAAACTGAAGAAAATAACTTGATTGAAGCGCCAGCATTGATCATAGGAACCGCCGGCCGTTTGGCCGATCATATCCGCAGAAATAATTTCAGTCTGGATAATATAACAACACTGGTGTTGGATGAATTTGATAAATCGTTGGAACTGGGTTTTACCGAGGAGATGTCGTACATCATTGGTTCTTTAAAAAATATTAAAAAGAGAATACTTACTTCAGCAACTTACGCAGTTCCCGTTCCTGATTTTATCGGACTTAAGGACCCCATACGTTTAGACTTTTTACCGGAGCAGGAAAGCATTGATAATATGCTGGAAATAAAAACATTCTTTAGTGACGATAAAGACAAAGTACCTGCGTTATTTGATTTGATTTGTTATCTAGGCAACCGCTCAACCGTAGTGTTTTGCAATCACCGTGATGCGGTTGAACGCACCAGCAATATGCTGAAAGAAATGGGCATACTCAATGTGTTTTATCATGGCGGTATGGAACAGCAGGAACGTGATAGTGCTTTGTGCAAATTCCGTAACGGCACCAGCAATGTATTGGTAACAACCGACCTTGCTTCAAGAGGTTTAGACATTCCCAACATCCGCTACATTGTACATTTTCATTTACCAAATACCGAAGATGCTTTTACACACCGAAATGGCCGTACGGCAAGGATGGAAGCCAGTGGCACTGCCATTTTAATTTTATCTGCCGAAGAAAAATTACCGAACTATATCAGCGAGGCAGAGAATATTGAAATCACCGAAGCCCATCCCATACCGGAAAAACCTAAATGGAGTACACTCTTTATTGCTGCAGGTAAAAAAGATAAAGTAAATAAAATTGATATCGTTGGTTTCCTTTCAAAAAAAGGAGAATTAAAAAAAGAAGATATCGGTATTATAGAAGTAAAAGATTTTTTCAGTTTTGTGGCAGTACGTAAAGTAAAAGTGGGACATGTATTGGAACTGATTAAAAATGAAAAGATTAAAAATAAAAAAGTGAAGATTGAAATAGCGAGGTAAGCAATTAATTCATAAAAATAAAAATGCCTGTTCTTTAAACAGGCATTTTTATTTTAAACATTTTATTATTAAAACGGACTACTCCATTTAGCATCGGTATAAACTGCATTGCCCGATAAAGTCTTTAAAAAAGCAATAAGTCCGTTAACCTCTCCTCCATTAAAGTTTAGCTGCTGCCCGTTACCGCCGGGTGTAAGCCTCGGATCAAGATTAGTATTGCCTACTGCTATATTAATTGCTCCGTAATGCCCAATTGCGGTTTGCAAATTGGCCAAGTTACCGGTATGCATGAGCGGGCCATTTTCAACCCCGGCAGCATTGGTAACATTTCTTAAACTGGGGGCTCTTGTTACCGTTATATCGATACCAGCACCTGCTATTTTTCCTATGATACCATTGTTTTTTGTATTAGGGTCAATATCAAACTCCGGTGCATTGTGGCATGCGTTGCATCCGGCACCACCACCTATGCGTACACCGGCCGGATTGAACACAGGCGGAGTAAGAAAAACCTGCTTACCCATATTTTCTTCGGCAGTAAAATTTGGAAACGGAGCACCATCATTAGGCACCAATACTCTACCGGCATCATATTTACTATCAAAAGATTGAATGCTTCTTACAAACTGAGCAAGGCATTCCTGCATACGGCCTTCGGTAACAGTAATATCGCCATAAACAAATTTAAAAAGCTCGTTGTAGTAATTGATGCTCTGCAGCTTTGTAAGCAATGTAGCAAAGGCCGGTCTACCAGTTATGCCGCTAAAACCCATTTCGGCGTGATCTTTTATCGGCATGGTGGTTTGTAGCTCCAGACTAGCGGCCCTTTCATCCCAAAAGAATTTATTTTCGGTACCAAATCTTGCATTTGCCAAACGCATGGAATGCCGAGCAGTGGTTCCACCGGCAACGCCAGGACTTGAAATTAAATTATCGCTAAAAGCAAACTGCTGCTTATGGCAACTGCCGCAGCTAATCGTATTATCAATGCTGAGGTTCTTATCATAAAACAAAACCCTACCAAGTGTTGCCTTTGCATTGGTAATAACATTGCCGCCAGTATTATCTTTATTAATGTAGGCTGGCTTCCCTTGGGCTGCATAGTTTGCGAGGTTAGCCGGATCTATTTTGGTGCCAAAAGTTGCTTTTATAGCAGCATAGGGGTCAATCGGCGTTACTGGAGTTCCCGAAGTTGTGGTATCACTTTTAGAACAGAACTGAAAAGCAACAACAGAAGTGGTTAAAAGACCAACAATGGCAAACTTTTTAAAATGCATTGGTTTGTTTTTTTTATTAAGCAAATTATTCTTTTGGCAGGAACATTGGCCCTATAGACTCATTATGTACCTGCCGGTTTAATATTAAACGATAAATATTTGGAAATCCTGTGGTAGTATTATTTTTTATTGAAAGTTTTAATAAATGTTAATACCTGAGATTTAAATACAGCTTCTTCGTTAAACAAAAAGGCATGTTCAATCGGAATAACATAGATTGGAAAATCCTTCAACTCTTGTTTAAATTTCTCCAGTCTTACCGCATCTTTCTCGGTCGTCAATACTACTTTTTTACCGGCAAGTATTCCATCAAATTGATTTTTGATTTCCTTCAAATCACTACTGTCAAAAATATGATGGTCGGGATAGCGGAGCATATCATAACTGTCGGCATGTTTTGTAAGATGCGCTTTTAACGGAGCTGGATTGGCTATTCCACAAACCAGTAAAATGCCATAGTCATGTGTGACATCAATTTTTTCCTTGGTAAAAAGATGATAAGGTTTATCGTAAACAATTCCTGTAAAATAAACAGACTGGTTTTGGGCAGGACTTATCTCCGCAACAATTTTTTCCTTTTCAAGTTCCGAAATATCAGATTTACATTTGGTAACAATAATAATATCGGCTCTTTTAGCACTACTGCGTACATCACGTAAATCGCCGGCAGGTAAAATAAAATCACGGGTGTATAAATTGGCACAATCGGTAAGTATGATGTTGAGCCCTGCCCTTACCTGGCGATGCTGAAAAGCATCATCGAGGATAATCACTTCTGTTTCGGACCGCTCATCAAGTATTTGAGGAATAGCCACCAACCTTTCCTCACCTACTGCCACTGTAACATTCGGGAATTTTTGATGAAACTGCATCGGCTCGTCACCTATCTCCAATGCTGTTGTATCAGCATCTGCAATGGCAAAACCTCTGGTTTTTCTTTTATAACCGCGGCTGAGTGTTGCCAGTTTATAATCTTCTTTCAATAACCTAAGCAGGTACTCTGTCATTGGTGTTTTGCCTGTACCGCCTACGGCGAGATTACCAACACATATAATCGGGAAATTAAAAGAAGCTGATTTCAGAATATTTTTATCAAACAGTTTATTACGTAGCCAGATGACCGAACCATAGATCCAGGAGATGGGGAGAAGCAGGTATCTGAAGCTTTTTAGCATGTAAGTTTAGGAGTTCACAAGTTTAGAGATTTAGGAGTTTAGGAGTCTTCAGGCCTTTATATTGCATGATTTTTATTTTTACTTTATTCTGAATTAACCCATCAGCACATTAGCTATTTATAAAGATAGAAAAGATCGTTGTTCCGTAATTTCTTTCGGTTTTATAATAATCAAATTTTTTATAATTGTTGCGTGGCGTATGTTCCAGTACAAACCAACCTTTGGGTTTTAATATCTTGTGCTCAAATATTTTTAATGGCAGGTCATCAATGGTAGCTAGCGCATAAGGCGGACCAGCAAAAATAAAATCGTATTGCTGATTGGTAGATTCAATAAACCTAAACACATCCGACTTTACAACATTGAAATTTTCAAACGCCAGTTCGGCACATGTCTTTTTTATAAAATCATACATTTTAGTATCCTTCTCTACAATAGTAATATCGGGCGCTCCCCTACTGGCCAGTTCGTAACTGATACAGCCCGTGCCGCCAAATAAATC
>JBKJPN010000154.1:0-27513 GCA_046595125.1 Ferruginibacter sp. | reverse complement strand
TGATTGTTTGTAATAGGTAAAATCGGTTCCCTTGCGAATGCGGAGTAAAGAAAGTATTTGCTTAAACATTTCTTCATCGGGTAAGGGTATGGTTTCATCATTGCCGCCATTACCATTAATAATGCCTGTTACTTCCAGCAATTTTTGCGGAATTTTTTCGGGTGGCAGTATAAAGTCTACCACACCGGCCTGTGCTGCACTGTGGGGCATGCCTTCGTACGCCGCCGATTCTTCATCCTGTGCAAAAGTTATACCGCCGTGGTCTTTAATAGCTTTCAAGCCCAAGGTGCCGTCAGATGCTGTACCTGATAATACCACGCCAATGGCATGAGCCTGGTGTACTTCGGCCAGCGAAGTAAAAAAAAGATCAATAGGCAGGTTGCGTTCGTTTTTATTTTTAGGCGGGCGTGGGGCAAGCAGTAAAACACCATCGGTGGCCAGCATCATTTTATTGCTGGGGATAACATAAATATGATTGGGCTCAACTTTAATGTCATCTGTAATTTCCATTACCGGAATATTGGTTACTTTTTGCAGCAGATCGGGCAACATGCTTTCATGCGTTGGGTCTAAATGCTGCACCAGTACGTATGCCATGCCTGAATCTTCGGGAATGGCTTTCAGTAATTTTTTAAATGCATCAAGCCCACCAGCCGATGCACCAATACCTACCACCGGGAACATGTTGGGTGATTTGATGGCTGGCTCATCTATTTTTTTGACGGCTTTCTTTTTGATGTCTTTCTTTGCTTTCATTAATGCATAGTTACACAGTCTTTTTTTTTGCCAACTGTAATTTTATCTATCAATTACCATCTGTAGCAACAGTTTGATGGTCGTGATTCTGCAGATTTCCAATTTCTTCAATTGGGCTCCTTCTTTTATCCTTTAATTTTTTAAAGTGAGAAGGGGATAGGCCGGTCATTTTTTTAAACTGGTTGCTCAGATGCGCCACACTGCTGTAATTCATCTTCCAGGCAATTTCTGTTATGTTCAGCTCACCATATATAATCAGTTCTTTTATCCGTTCAATTTTATGGGCAATGATGAATTGTTCGATGGTGGTTCCCTGAACTTCGGAAAATAAGTTGGCGAGGTAGGTATAATCGTGGTTCAATTTATCAGCGAGGTAATGCGAAAAATTAACTTTAATGACTTCGTCGGTATGATGGACCATTTCAACAATTACATTTTTTATTCTTTCAATCAATACAGATCGCCGGTCATCCATTAATTCAAGTCCTGATGCGAGTAAGCCAATCTTTAATTGTTCACGTTGTTCGGTGGAGATGGTTTCCATAATCTCTACTTCACCTAGTTCTACAACAATAAAGTGAAGCCCAAGTTTTTTCAATTCTTCTTTAACCGCTAATTTGCAGCGGATGCTCACCATGTATTTAATATGTAATTTCAATTAAGTTTTTTTGGATGCTTACAAAGTTCAGTGTCTTTCAGAGGCAATTATTACACAACATTATAAAATACTTACACAATTCACACCTAGTAATTAATTAAGACATTGTTTTAAATAAAGAAGATGAACGGGTGAAGTATGATTTACTTTAAGCGTTTGTGGAAGCGGTATTAATTTTAATAAAAAATTATTTTTTTGAAATAACAAAACGCTGTTTTAAATTATGCCTGTTATGCCTAATCTGTACCGTTTACAAGGTAGTGATAAAGAATGACATTAAATTGTTTAATAACTGGCAAAGTATTGAACGGGGAAACAGGGTAATACAACTTTTAGCATATAACCATTATCAGGTTTTGATGCAATGGTTACTTTTCCATCATACAACAGGGTACGGCTTTCAATATTAATAATGCCTACGCCGTTTTTTTCTGCAGACAGATTGCAGCCAATTCCGTTATCTGTTACCAACAGGACTATTTGGTTGGCTTGCCTGTTTAAAGTAATAGCGGCATGGGTTGCTTTTGAATGTGTAATAATATTTTTAAATTGCTCCTGCACCATTCTAAAAATATCCAGTTGCATATTTTCAGTTAAATCCTCCTCTTCATCAATGTTTCCTGGGTAAAATGATACGATAACCGGATTTATACCGGCCATATCCTTTATTAAATTTCTAATGTTATCAAACAGACCAATAATAAGCAAATCGGGCAACAACAGGGTTTTGTAAATTCGTTTTATTTCGGCAATAACTTTGGTTAAACTTTCGAGTGAATTATTGAGGCAAACTTCTCTTTTATCGGCGTTTTTTTGAGCAACATGAATATTCCATTTGGCGGCAACCAGTAACTGGTTAAGGTTTTCATTAAGCTCCATGGCTATCATCGACCGTTCCTTTTCTTGGGCAATAAGTACAGCATCCGTAATTCTTTTTGTTCCTGCTGTTCTTTCCAGCATTAATTTTTCCTCCAGCAATACATTTTCTGTAATATCTGTAGTGGCACCAATTATCCGTAAAGCTTTATGCTCCCTGTCATAAATAATATGCCCTCGGTCGTGTACAAAACGGTAGTTCCCATTGGCCATTTTAAACCTGTATTTTTCTTCCCATAAGTTTGAGTTGTGTTGTTCAGTTATTTTCTTCAATCCTGCCAATACACGTATTTTGTCATCGGGGTGAATACAATGTTCCCAAAAACTTTGCGGTACAAGCGCATTCTCTACCTGGTAGCCAAAAACCCTTTTGTGTCCGCCATCTATCCAAAAAATTTCTTCTGATTCCAGGTCCCATTCCCAGAGACAATCATTTGTAATTTCTGTAACAAACCGGTATAACTCAGTCAGCACTTTGAGTTGCTGCGACGGTCCGCCGGAGTACTCGATGTGCCGGTGGTTACTGCTTTTAAATGAAACAGATACGGTATCATCGCAGTGGTATGTAATTACGTCAAACCAGGATCCAATTTCCCCCAAATATTCGTGAAAATGTGCCGGGGTATCTTGTAATAACGCCCTTTTGTCAATTTCGTATAATTGACGAGGTATAATGCCGGCGAATTTTTCCCGGAGATTTTTTCCGATAATATTCACAGCCGAAATGTTTAAAATAGCCTCTGCAGCTTTATTCCAGTATTTTACTGTCCATTTATCATCTACAGTAAAAAAACCATTCGTTAAAGCTTCTGCCATCGGTACCAGGGGGTAATTCTTTTGCTCTTCGGTTTTGTTATTAGCATTTCTTTCCGGGGATGGTTTAAATAACATGCTTTCTTTTTTTGTAAAGTTTGTTCAGATAATGGCTTATTTGCCGGCTTAGTATTTTTTAAACATATACAAAGGTTAAAGCCCCTGCTCTAAAAAAATTACATCAAAGTCATAAATACTTTCAATATTCACAGTTTTGATATGTCCAATTTAATTTTACTGAGAATCTTTTTATGCTGTCAGGAAAAAAAATATGAGCGGAGATGTGCCCTTATGTAACTTTTTGAAAAATTAATGATATCATGTTACTCATTATATAATATTTCATGGCCCGGCCGTAATAGCCAATATCACTATCAAAAAAAATGGTTCTTGAAAAGAAGAACCATTTTGGGATATTAAGTCATAAAGAAGAATGTTAGGTTGCTTTATCCTTAGTGTTTCTTATAAGGCCAATACCGGCGAAAAAGAAAATAGCTCCCAGAAGCCCGGTAAAGATGATGGTTTTAATATTTCTGGTGCCTTCACCACCGTTCATAAAACTTACGCCTGCATATATCAGTCCGATGATTCCTAAAAGGGATAGCACAATTCCCAATACTCGTTTTTCCATAATAATATTTTTTTACAAGGTAGCCTTATTAAAGGGTTATGCAGATGCTTGAATACCGAATGTGTGAATGATGTAACAAACACAGCTAATTGTGTAATGCCAGCCATGTGGATACAAAATACATTTGCATTGAAATAATTGTAACATGCATTTTTTAAACTAATACTAACAAATATCTGTGGGCATCGTGGCATGGATGTTGCCTTAACAGGTTAAATAAAAAATAATAAAATGACAAAGACAAAATTTATGATTGCAGCTGCCATCGTTTCGATTGGGTTTACAGCTTGTAATTCAGCCGGCGACAGCGCTCAAAAAGATGCGGAAGTATTAAACGTGTATGTAGATTCAGTAAATGATCTTACACCTGTTTATACAACGGAGTATTGGACTACTATTGACAATGGCTACCAGGAAAGAGCATTGTTGGCAGAAAAAAATGCAGCATCACTTAGTGCAGCAGAAAAAGCAAAGGCTGATGCAAGCAGAGCTAAATACGAAGCGTTAAAAGCCAGATACGAATTAAATATTAAAGAAAGCGAAGCTAGAGCCGCATTGGTAGCAGCTGAGCCAAATTTTAGAAAGGTACTTAGAGACCGTTTGTTTGGAGAAGGAAAAGTTGGTGACGATATGCAATTTCTATATGTTACAGGAGATAATATCCGCGGCATTTATCAGAATTTTGTTGATGTAGTTGCAGAAAACAAAAATAAATTCAGCAGAGAAGACTGGGATGAGGTTAATGTGTTGTACGAAGCATTGGATACCCGGAAGAATGTTGTTGAGAAAGATTTGGCAACAAATGATAATATTAAAATTGCAGGATTGAAAATAAGGTACGCTTCAATTGCAGCAACGCACAGAGGTGGAACTAAAGTGAAAGAAAATGCAGAATCAAAGCAATAAGGAAGGTTTAGAATTATAATTTTGGAAAGAACGTTTCAGGCAACTGAAACGTTTTTTTTGTTAGGGGAAATGGTTAGTTTGATTTGTGTACGTAAGACTTCCGATGTTTTGAAAACTTCGGAAATCTTGCTAACAAACTACTCGTCGTTAGCGGGGACGCCATTAACGGCAAAAAATCAAACTAATAAATAACTGATGGGGAATGGACCGCATAATAAATTCGACTCATCCATAAAAATAAAGGCCTCCAGATATATATAACCTGGAGGCCTTTACCAAAGTTATTGCCGGTGTTTTAAAAGGGCAATACTAATTCTTCTTTTTAGTTTCAACTTTCACACCGTTCTTATCAAAAGTAATGGTGGTGGATTTTGGTTCCGGTGCTGGTGGATCTTTTACAATAATAACCGGTGCCGCAGGCACAACAATTACTTCTTTCTGTACTTCGGGGGCTTTATCCGAACACGATACCGCAATTACTAAACCAGCTAACATCATTAACCCAATGATTTTTTTCATAATTAATATTTATTTGGTGAATACTGCATTTATTTCAACTGTTTTGAAGCAGCTATCTATATAAATATAGGTAACAAGCATACCTTTCTCTTACACAATTACAAGATTATGTTTCATAATTCCTACTTTTTTTCTGTTGAAAAACTGTTGGCCTGATTTTAATTCGTATCCACTAATTAAAACCAAGCACGGTATTTGCAACATAATTACTTTAAATCCGTACAATATGCCTACATACAGCAATTTAAATATCGAAACACTTGAATCCTTACTCATATCACATAAGCAGCGCTTAACGCACTTGCTTGCAGACTTTGAGGCTTCTCCTAATAAAATCATAAGTACACAACAAACTATTGTTAAAATCAAAAGTGCAATAAGAGCAAATGCAGATTTTGGATGCTTAATATCGGTTAGTTAGTTACTATTTATACGTCTAGTGTTTCATCCTTTGGCAACTGTTGGTCTAATTTCAACGCATCGATATCCATCTCTCTCTCAATATGCCTTATAGCGGCATCACTAAATTCTCCGCTTTGGTGGAGCTTTAGCAATAATGAACGTTGAAATTTATTGATTTCTATTTGTGCATTCAACAGATTGTCTGGAACCGGGAGCTGCACTTTACGATCGGCATATTTTGCTTTTTTATGAAGGCTCAGTTCCGTGGTGAGTTTACGGATATGTTGCTCATATTGCATTTTTAGCTGCTGCTGTAATTTATTATCGTTCGGTATTGGAAACTCTTTTTCTATAAAATGCAAGCTGTTGTTGGCCAGGAATAATTGCAGTTCTTTTTCTTCTTCATCTGTATTGTCATCCGATTTTATTTTTAACCAACGAATGAGCAGGGGCAGCGTCAGGCCCTGTACTACCAAGGTTACAAATATCACTACAAAGGCTAGGAATATAATAGAGGATCGCTTAGGAAAAGCTGTACCGTCCTGCAAAACGAGTGGTAATGCCAGCGCCGCAGCCAGGGAGATTACACCTCTAGTTCCCGTCCAGGCAACAACTAAAACATTTTTCCAAGTATCATCTGATTGCACGTTAACTGTTGAACCATCGGGCGATTTTTTCCTTTTACGGAAAAAATTTTGCCAGTGCGCACCCGCAAAAACCCAAATGACACGTACTACGATGGTAACCAGACTGATGGCTAAACCATATCCAATGATGGTTGCCATGGGATAGTTACCCATATTTTTTACGATGGAAGGCAACTGAAGGCCAATCATGATAAAAACAAAACCATGTAATAAAAATATCAGGGTATCCCAGATTACTCTTGTTCTCATTCGGGTTTGGTAAGTAAATATTTCAGGCGATTTACGGGCTATGAATAAACCTGCGGTTACCACAGCCAATACGCCCGACATATGAAAATGTTCGGCAGCCAGGTAAGCAACAAAAGGCGTAAGAAAAGTAAGGCTTGTTTCAACTACTGGATTATTCTCAATCCTTTTATGAATCCAGGTAAATACAAAAGCTGTAACAAAACCAATTATAATACCAACACCCGACACCAGTAAAAACTGAATGCCGGCTTTCCAAAAAACAAAGGTACCAGTGGTAACAGCTAGCACAGCATACCGATATGCAATCAATGCCGATGCATCATTTACCAGACTTTCGCCTTCCAATATGGTGATTACTTTTTTGTTTAGTCCCAGCCCCTTAATAATACCTGATGCAGCTACCGCATCTGGTGGCGAAACCACTGCACCTAGCACAAAAGCCAGTGGCCAAGTAAAGCCGGGGATTAAATAATACGCAGTAACTGCCACAGCAACTGTGGTAAAAAAAACAAGTGTAATGGCCAGAGCTGATATAGGCCTGATGGATGTTTTGAACTCGAGCCAGGAGGTTTTAGATGCTGCATCATATAATAATGGTGGAAGCATAATCAGGAAAACAACATCAGGATCTAAAGCCAGATCTGGTAATTGGGGTATAAATCCGATGAATAACCCTGCAAAGACCAGCAGCACCGGAAATGGCAATTTTCTTTTATTGGCAATTGCCTTAATGCCAATAAGAATGGCCATAATAAAAACTACTATTTGAAAGTTCTCCATATTACTTCAAGCTACGTATAATTGAGGAATACCTGTAAACAAAAAAAGGGCCAACCTAAGTTGTCCCTAATTGTTATTTGTTGAGAAAGATTAATGTTTATTAAAGAGATAGAAAACGCCTAACTGAAATCCCCTGTTGGTTGATTTAACGTTGCCGGTTTTATTGATATCGCTCAATCCAAGATTAAATCTTGCATCAAAACCAAATCCTGTATTAGGAACCAAATAACTGGCACCAGTTGCCAAACCAAAATCAACAGCATTAAGATCATTTCTTACATCTGTTTTCAAATCACCTGTTTTTGATTTCGCACTTACCAGAAATCCAACCTGCGGACCTGCCTGTAACCTTAATCCATCAAGAATCATATACTGTAACAATACAGGAACCTGTATATAACCGGTATTATATCTTGTTTCGGTAGGTCCGTTTTTATAGTTTGCGCCATTTGCTGAGAAAAAAGTTTCGGGTTGCAGTGCAAAACGCTTTGTAAGATGAATATGAGCCAGACCTCCAATATGGAATCCTACAACGGGATCATAGTTGGTGCCGTTGCTGTTGTGGATATCATACACATTTAATCCGCCTTTAATTCCAAATTTTACCTTTTGTGCCGTTGCAGTCCCGATCATTAATACTGAAGCTAGGGCTAAGCTTGCTAAAAATTTCATGTTGTTTTGTTTAATAATTTGTTTGAAAAATATTTTTCATTTTACTCATCAATATCGCTTCTCCACCTGTTATCATCCTATCTATAAATAGGAACTGATGTGTTGCATAAATGAACAATGCAAAGTTGAATCTTAATTTACTTTATACTGTTATACAATTCAACAATAGAGTTACAGTATTCACATGTTTGATTATAAAGGACTATGTGGATGTTGTGTGAATGATGTAACTTGTTGAGGAAATTTTGTAACAAGGTTACCAATAAATTTATTCATCTTTAGGTTTACTGAAACATTTTATACACGCAAATTTCCACCTGATTAAGTTATAATTATTAATGGCACGAAATATGCATTACGTAAAATAACAGTAATTAATAAACCAATAAAAAAAACAATTATGAAAGGAAAAACAAGCAAGCTGATATTTTTGGTTGCCCTAATATTTGCAGTATCTTTTTCAGCATCCGCACAAATATATGTTGAAATTCGCCCCAGAGTTCCTGTAATCGTAAGGCCTCCGCAACCAAGCCCGGTTTATGTATGGGTAAATGAAGAATGGGAGCCAGAAGGTGGATCTTACCGGTATTCGGGCGGGCATTGGGCGCCACCACCACAACCTGGCTATTACCGCAGGTCTGGTTATTGGGTTCGCACTAAAAAGGGGCAAAAATGGGTACAAGGCAGCTGGTATCAAAAGCAACCTGGCAATAATGGAAAACATAAAGGCCAGTATAAAAACAAGCATAAAGGCAAACATGGAGACTAAGATTAATTAAGAATTATGTTTATAAAAATCCCTCGCTGATGACAGCGAGGGATTTTTTTTGGACACTATTATTGCAAATTTATTTTTATGCTGTTAGGCGTTGCCCCATGCGCAAATAGTTTGAAATTAATTTTACCTTTTTTTAAAACTTAATAACCAAGTTTTAATTTGGAAATTAGTATTTGCAATTTGGATTCAGCTTTTGCACTAATTAATAAAAATGGCACTCTGCTTATTTAAAGTTAAATTCGTACGATAGCCGGGTGCAATTCCTTCCTTTCATTTCAGTTTTCAAACTTTTAAAACAGTAATCCAATATGAGTATCAATCTCTATCTGGTTCGTCACGGAAGACTCAACACCAACGAAAATGATAAGTCCCAGTACCTTCATTTATCTGCTGCTGGTATAGCTTTCAGCGACTATCTGAACAAACATTTTGCAGGCACTTATTTTGATCATATTTTTTATCAATCGATTGATTCAAAAAACTCGGACCCGTACAATAAATGCCGGTTAACTGTTCAGGGTATGAAGGGCGTAAAATCGGAAGTAAATATTACCCGTCTAACCAGAACTTTTGAAGCATTGAATTCGGAAGATTCAGGTATATTGAATGTGATGCTCTGTTTTAGAGCAGAAGGGTTTAATGTTATTAGTAATATCATTAGTTCGGATAACGATGAAGAATTTAACAGCGATTACAACCGCATATTTCATTACCGGTTCAGCGGTAACCACTACCGTTTTATTGACAAGGTTACTGCCATGGAATAAGTAGTGCTTAATGGAGCTTCTCAAATGAATTAACCCCAGCCTATGCTGTTAAAAGGAAACCGACCTGTGTATTACGAAAAAGCAACTTGTAGTAATGTACTAGTCTTCCTCAATAATTTCCTGCACACGGCCAATCTGACCATCTTCTAATCTCACTTTAATGCCGCGATGGTGATTTGGTGCACTAGTGAGTAAGTCTTTTACAATCCCTTCGGTTAATACCCCGCTTCTCTGGTCTTTTTTCAAAATTATATTTACAAGCATTCCTGGTTTTATATTGGCCCTGATTGTTCCGTTCATGTGGCAATTTTAAGTTTGCAAGGTAGGGCTGTTTTATTTGTGTGCCAGCGGCAAGAAGCACCATCCGTGATTTGCGCTCGTTGTCTATACAGCGTATGGCGCAGACTTACTAGTATCACTTATTCTAACAGTTAAAAAGTCTCCTTGGAATTTACTCTGTGACACACAACATGTACGGAGAAAACTACTATGGAAGTTGGATTATGCATTTACAGAGATACGCTGTACTGCAAAACAATTAATGTTGCATTGAGAGGTAATAAGGTAATATTAACGAACTATTCTGCTTCATTTACGTCGTTTACAAAATACATTTTCAGCATACCTTTATTCTTAGCTTCAATTTCTCCACGATAAACACAAGGGATTTTATTCTTAACTTCTTCATATACGGTATCGGAAATATTAACTTTTCCTCCTTCACCATTCTGTTCCATGCGGGATGCCGTATTTACTGTATCTCCCCAAATATCATAGGCAAACTTTAAACTGCCCACTACGCCTGCAACTACAGGCCCCGAATGAATGCCAATCCGTAGCCTGAAATAATCATTGCCCAATTTAGTTCGTTCCACAAATTTAGCCTTCATCCATTGTTGAATTTCAAGGGCCGCAAAAACCGTATTAACCGCATGATCTTTATTTTCGGTTGGCACACCACCAACACATAAATAAGCATCTCCAATCGTTTTTATTTTTTCAATATGATACCGGTCAATAATTTCATCAAATGTTTTAAAGCAGAGGTCCAATTCATTAATTATTTCTACAGCACTTAATTTCTCAGCTCGTTTAGTAAAGTCTATAATATCGCAGAACATTACGGTAGCATTTTGATAATATTTAGGAGTAGCTTTACCATGTGTTTTTAATTCTGTAGCTACTTCCTTTGGTAATATATTCAATAAAAGGCTGTCGGTTTTTTCCATCTCCTCAGCCAGCTGCTCTGTTCGTTTTTCAACGAGCTTCTCCATATTATCATACAGGATGGCATTCTGAAGGCTTACACCCATCTGTCCTGCAAGCATCTTAAGCAATCCTATGCGTTCTTCGGTAAATATTGATTTCGATAGCTCATTCGCCAGGTACAATAACGCAATGCAGGTATTTTGACTGATAATGGGAACACACATAACCGATTTTTCTTCCACAGCAATTACTATAGGATCGTTATTATAGGGTGCCGTGTCCATAGCACAATCCAAAATGAGCGTTTCTCGGGTCCTAATCACATAATTAAAAATACTGGCAGGAATACCTTTAGATCTTATTTTTTGCTTTTCATATTCATCTGCAAATTTTTCAGACACCAATTCATATTTGCTGTCTTTCTTTACCATAAAGCAGCCATAACGAGCGCCTACGTTTTCCATGGAAAACTGCATCATTTTATCAATTAATTTGTCCAGAACAATCTCACTGCTCAAAGCCTCCGTTGTTTTAATGATTGTTCTGGCATCAAACTGTTCGGTAGAAAATTCTCCTTTATTCAAAGAAGTATTCAAATGCTTTTGCTCTTTAAATTCAGGATATTTTAATTCCCATGCATAAATGACGCTGTTCATTTCATGATCCGAAAGTTTGCCTTTAACATCATACCAGTATTGCCTGCCGCCATCCAAATTGAGATATTTCATCTTTTGTATCCGCATTAATTCTATTAAGATGGCGGGGAACCGGAAACCGAAATTTTCTGCTTTTGCCGCAGCCTGAGAATACAGTTGATGATTGATTGATTTGTTTTCATAGGCCGTTATTTCAGCGTCAATTAAATCCACTATCCAGCCAACGTTTCCATCGTAGAATTCTTTTGCAGCAGTTAATTTTTTCCTGTCTTTTTTTAATTCCTTTTTAACTTTTTTATAATCCATTGCACCTTCAAAAGCACTGTTGATATAAGTAACAGTTTTTAATGCCGTAAAGTAAGGCTGCCAGTACAGACTGGCGGTGTTACCAATATCTTTTTGGTTCTGCATCGCATGCTTAAGTACCCCTGCATATTGCAGATGAAATACACCTAAAAATAATTTCATACAATGATAAACAAATGAGAATACGGTATTATTTGCCTTGCTTTCCCGGTTAAATAATTGTTGTTCATCATCACTATCAGCTAGCGAAAGCGGTGCGGCCAGCAACATTTTATTTATGGATTTTTTTATAACCGTGGAAGCTCCGTATGCGTTCATTTGGTGGTGCCTCAAATAAAATTTTTCATAGTTATTAAACATCTCAGCCATCTCAGAAAGCTTAGATCCTCTGAAGTAAACGGAGTTGGAATGTGTATATAAATTCCAGGCTGCGTATTCCAGATTACCTGTGTTTAATCCTTTTTCGTAATAGAGCAGACAATCTTTTTCGAAAGACACCAATGATTCTTTCCAGTGTAATATGAAAGTAGTGTTAACAAAGCCGGCAGTAGATACCAGGTGCGGTGCATCAAAGTGTTCAAATAACTTCATAGCTTCTTTACCAACTGTATATCCACCTTCCTGCTTATTCAAAACGCCAGCCAATATCAACCCATAAGAACCATAGCCTATAATGGATTCGGGTGTATTGCCCAAACGAACACTCAGGTTCACCATTTTAAAAATTAGCAATGGGTAAGTATCTCTCTCAACAAAATAAAATGCTTCAAGCGATGTATAAATAAGCTGCATCAGTTCCTTTCCAGCTTCATCAGTCATATCCGGGAACCTTGTGATTTCCTTAATTTTTTTGTTAGGAAAGGCAATCTGAATTTTAATAGCTCCCCATATGATTTGCCATTTGGATGCTTTTGTTTTAGGGAGTTTAAAACCTAGTTCTTCAAAAGCTTTTCGTGCAATTACAATGGCATCATTTAGTTTGTTTATGGCAATGTTGCCTTTAAGGATTGCCTCGTAAATTTCTGAACGGTCAATTTTACCGTTTGCTTCGGCAAATGCTTTTTCTTCATATTCCCCGGCCTTGCTTTCGTTGTTGTTGAGATAGGCAGCCTGTATCAATAAACAATAATCTATAACAGATATTTTTCCGGACTCTGCAATCTGTTCAAACAGGTTTAGAAAAATAAATGATGATTCATAAGCGGCGGAGGAGAATGCTTTTTGTCCTGCTTCCCGAAGTAGTTCGGTTGCCTGATTGCGGTAACTGCTAGTTTTTAGTAAGCTTCCTGAACAAACAAGGTGATTGGCCGCAATGAATATATTTTCAATTTCATCAGGATTGGCCATTGAAAACTCGGCCGCTTTAAAATGCAACTCTTCCCTCATTTTTCGTTCCGTGCGATTGTATAGAGCCTGCTGAATACGATCGTGGGTAAATTTGAACTTTATATTTGTTTTATTTACTTCGTAAAAATCGGGAACGAATTTGTAATCTTTTTCCAAGGGTTCAATAATATTTTCCTTGATGGCTTCCCAAAGTAAGGAATGCAGTTTTTGTTCAGGAATTTTTGTAATAAAACGCAGGGAAGCGAGGCTAAACTCATTACCCAGGCAGGAAGCAAAAGTTAGTATCTCCAGGTTTTCTGGTGAAATGTTATTGATTTTATCTATGATTACCGTAGCAATATTTTCCGTTACCACCAGTTCCCGTATGCTGGCTATATCCCATTTCCAAGAATATACCGTTACATCAAGCCAGATATGTTTTTTGGCATACAAGTAATCGAGCAATTGGTTTATGAAGAATGGGTTTCCCTGAGTTTTAGCATAGATTAGTTCTCCCAGGGTCTTTGTTTCATCGGTAGTGCAGGAAAACGTTTCTGCGATAATTTCGTTTGTGTCAGCAACGGTTAATGGGTTTAGTTCAATAGAATCAACAATCAGGTTGCTATCTGCAAGCTCATCTTTCTGATTTACTTCAATGTCATTTAAAGCCTGTATAAAAGGGTGTGTTCTGTCTGTTTCGTTATGCCGGTAAGCCAGTGCAAGAAACAATTTCTGCAAACTAACATCACCTGAAATGCTACGCAGCAATTCAATGGATGCTTCGTCGGCCCATTGCCAGTCGTCAACAAAAAATAAAATAGGTTTTGTTATTTTTAAAACACTTTTAAGGAAGAGGGAAACAGCGAACTGTATCCTGCTCTGTTGCTCTTTTGGATTTAATAACGGAAGAGGAGCAATATCAGGAAACAAAGTCTTCCACCTGGGTGCAATAGCCAATATATCCGGTTCCAGGCCCTGCATATTTTCGTTTAGAAATTTTCGGCAGAGCGAAATATTTTCGTCACTTTCAGTAAACAATAAATCGGCTAGTTGATTCAAAGCCTGCGACCATCCATAATATGGGATATTCCGGTGTAATGAATCGAACTTGCCAGTGATAAAAGTTCCTTTATGTGCCGTGAGTGGTTTTGCAGTTTCCTGAATAAGTTTTGTTTTACCCAGACCGCTTATTCCTTTTAGGCCGAGTAATATTTTTTTTCCGGCAGCTGCCTCTTCATACAGCGAAAATATTTTTTCAATTTCTGCTTTGCGGCCAATCAGTTTTTGAGAAACATTAAGCCTCAGGGGTAAATCACCTTTGCCTAATTCAAAAGGAACTACGGTGCCGGTGCTAATCCATTCTTTTTGACAAAGCTGTAAGTCTATATTCAAACCACTTAAAGATTGATAGCGGTCTTCGGCACTTTTTGCCATCAGCTTTTCAACTACTGCGGCAATGGCTTTGGGTATTTGTGAATCTATCGAATTGAGTGAAGGCGGAATAAGGGCGATATGGCAATGGATTAGCTCCAGGGCATCTTCGTTTTCAAAAGGTTTTTTTCCAGAAAGGATTTCGTAAAAGATAACCCCCAAAGAATAAAAATCAGACCGGTAATCAATAACTCGGTTCATGCGGCCGGTTTGTTCGGGAGATATGTATTGTAATGCCCCTTCTATTACCGAAGCTCCTTTGTAAACTGATTGCTGGAATTGCTGATGAGTGCCCGACTCAAAATCAATAATATGAACATTGTTTTCAGCATGGTCAATTAAAATATTATCGGGATTTAAATCATTGTGGATGATATGTAGGTGATGCAGTTTTTGTAATTCGGCTATAACCTTGAAGCAGATATTGAAGAAAAAGATGAGGCCAAAGTTTTTATTTTCAATCTCCTGCGTCAGCGGATTCCCTAAATAATACGGACGAATCAGGGCTGGTACTTTGTCAATCTCTGTGAGCGATACCAGGGAATTTTCACCGTCTAGTTCCAAAGCCAGGTTATACTCATTATATAATCCAGCTTTAGCCGCTTTTTTACCTTTTTTTATTATGATGTCTTTTCCACTCTGCTCATGCCTAGCCCGGTAAATAGTTGACTTGTCTCCATCATGAATGGTTTCGCTTATTTCATATTTCTTATCAGTTTGTATCATAAATGCTTTTATAGCAGAAGATTATTTTTGCTTCTCTCAGTTACCGATTTAACTTTTTCCCAGCATACCAGTCGGGGTAAACTTGTTTATCAAAAAAATCCTGAATAATTTCTCGGTCTATTAGTTTTGAAATTATAGGATCATAATCCTGTTTTATGTCTATATCATAGGGGAGATTATAAGGCAATGCATTTTCCATCCATGCTGAGTGTAACGTAAAACAAAACTGAATCCCATCATAATTAAGCTTACATACTGGCCCTTCATTTATTTTTGCAGCATCAAATACCCAATATTCCGACCGGTACTTCGTTGGCTTAGCCTGGGGCAGCCCTGCCTGTAAGGTACAAAAAAGATATCCGTCGAGTTCATATTCAATGCCGGGGGTGGGGGTGGGCCTTGGAATAAATTGGAGGCTCCTGATATACATGTTCTTTTCAAATTGAAAATGTAATGCAGGTTGCATATTACTGCAACTAAGCATTACTAATGTTTGTGGAATATCCTGTTGGGTAAGCTTTAATATTTCAGCTTCGGGAACAATTCGATTAGGGTAATCTTTATATAAATCGTAAATGAATTCGGTCAACAACCTGGAGTCTAGACCATTGGCTACATACCAAATGTATTTTATCTTTGGCACCGTTTTTATTGCTGAAATCATATCCCGAAATGCATACAAACCTAAAGTCCAGGTATTGGGCCCAATGTCTGGTTGATCAGTTTTTCCTGTTGCATAATATTGTTTGGAACCCTCGTTATCTATCTCTAATAAATTAACATCAATTACCCATTTCCCAATACGGTTTACATCCATGCTGCCCAAGGCAAAAATACTAATCATCTCATCTACAACCTGGTTACCACTGAGTTTTGATTTATCATAAGGCCTTATCCATTCTGCAACACAGGCGGCAGTATTGTGTATACCGTAAAGCGTGATCTTTCCTCCCGAATTATCATAATCACAAGAGTAATGGATGGTTTCAACCGGTATAGGTGTTTTAAGTTTATAGGCAATTGCATTGCCACCGCCTGCAATAAGTTCAGCTCTTTTTACAATGTAGCAGTCTGTATAAGGCAGCATTGTACCGGCCAGGTGTTTACGGATAAATCTGTCAATATCCGGGTGGTTTGGAAAGGGATTATTTACCAAAAGGTCCATTGAAAATTTGAAGGCCGTATCAGTTAATACAATATAATCTTTCGTAAGGGCTGTTTGATGCATGCACTCAGTAATCTGCAACGTATAACCAGATTGGTCAGTAAGTGTCCATTTTTCTATTTGTTCCTTTCCTTTCCATCGCAACAACCAAACATTAGTTTGTTTTCCTTCATCTTCACTAACATTGCTTTTTTCTTTGCCGCCTACATAATAATCCAGGTTTTCAAAAAAATCCTTCAATCTTATTTGAACTTTTTCACTATCCTCTTCATCAACCATTTCATTACACAGGTCCGAAAGTTTCGTTTCAAAATTGTTAGGGTTATTCTTAAGATAGTAAATGGTTTTGGGAGCACTCACAAATGAGTTTGCTTTTGTATTCCTTGAATAATTCACGGTAAATAATTCTTCCGTATTAACGTCAAAACTAGGATGCGCTGTGGTTTGTACCATTGGCAATGGCCAGGGCAGGAAATTGGGTGTGCCTGCCTCCCAGTCTTTATTTTCACCAACAGGCGTTTGTAAAACTAAACTTACTGGATCTAAAATAAATGGACGTCCTACATCGTAGCTCGCTAATAAGAATGGGCTTGATTGACCGAATTTTACCGGCGTAACTGCGGTATTCAATTCATTGCGGGCACCAAGCACTAAACTCATTCTGGAAATCCCAAAATTCTTAAATCCAAAAAATTTATTTTCGGACTTCGAATTAAAGTCTGCAAAAAAACATGGAGTCTTCATTAATCTAGTTTTAATGTCGGGGTTTTGGCTACCATTAAAACTTACGGACAATAACATACCGTCGCCGTTCATAATTGGCGTACTGTATTCTTTATTGTATTCGCCAGAACTATCATATTCAGGAAAGGGCAGGCCATTACTGTTCACACTTCCTACCGGGTACATTACATAAAAAACGCCGTTTATATCCGCAGGTAATAAACCTTCGTAAACCTGCAATTTCCCATCAGTTTCGTTTCTTGTTGTATACAAGAAGGAATCACTGACAGGGTTCTGGGGTCTAGAATTTGGGTTGTCTTTATTACCGGTTATTTTTCCCCATATGTTTTTAAAAAAGGAGCCTACAGAACTCCATATTTTTTTCGGCATGCCTGGTAGGTTTTTATTGTAGCGTGAAAATTATACAATTAACCTATAATATACAACGAATTGAAATCTTAGTTAAGAAAATCTTTTCTTAATTCTTTAAATTATACAATGGCTATAAGTTTACTTTATAGCTATGTAAGGGTAAAAGCAGTAATTTGAAATAGCAAAACTAATTTGTTTTTGGTTTCAGCTATTTAGGTTTATCAGCATTCGTATTAGCCTGAGACCTCGCCGACCTTGCCTGTAAACAGCCTGGAGCCAAACAGCGCAATGATTGGCACCCCTGGAGTTGGAAGAGAATAATAACGGATTTATCACAGTCTAATCAGTAGCTTTGATTTTTGTAACTAAACCAATTCCATGAAAAGAATTTTTTCCCTTTTGTTTTTACTGCTAGCCATGAATGCTGTTGCCCAGAGTGATACCATAAGAGCTAAGAAGGCAAAATCAATGATTAATAAGGAAGTAATAGTAAAAGCCTTGGTTGCCGGTTCTAAAATTATTGATAAAGAGGGTAAAAGGACACTGATACTCAGCTTAGATAAACCTTATCCAAAAACGCCATTACAAGTTATTTTTTTTAATAAAGCCTACACCGATTTAAACCTGCAATATTTATTGGACGGGAAAAATATCATTATAAAAGGTACCGTTACGCTTTATAAAGGTAATCCCCAAATAATTGTAAGTGATATTGGGAATTTTACAATTTTACCAAATTAAAACTGATTGAGATTTTACTTTCTGTTCGGCGTATTTTCATTTACGGGCAGATATGCAGTGTGCGCAAACCTGCGTTTACTTTTACTTAATAATAATGCGTATTTATTTAAAAAGGAAAAGCAGGGGTTACCTAACATTTCTGCATCAGTGAGAGAATAAATTACCAGTATCTTTGGCAGCAAACTTCATATTAAAAAGGGTACAAAAAATAAAATTATGAATTTCAGATTATTTGAATCTTCCGTTTATAAAAACAGGCGTAAAGTTTTAAAGGAAAATATTAAAAGCGGACTGATATTTTTAATGGGCAATGAAGAGAGTAGTATGAATTATAAAGACAATTGGTACCCGTTTAGGCAGGACAGTTGTTTTTTATATTATTTTGGAATAAACCTTTCGGGCTTAGCAGCCATCATTGATGCTGAGAGTGGAGAAGAGACCATCTTTGGCAATGAGTTAAGCATTGAAGATATTGTATGGACAGGGCCACAGTCAACCGTGGTGGAGATGGCGGCAGCCGTTGGCGTTTTAAAAACAGCGCCCTATACTGCTATTGAAACGGTTATTCGCAAGGCAATAACCAGCGGCAGACAAATACATTTCATTCCTCCCTATCGTTCTGAGAATAAAATAAAACTGGCGCAGTGGTTAAACATAGCGGTAAATGCGGTTTGTGATACGGCATCGGTGCCATTAATAAAAGCGATTGTAAGCCAGCGATCTTATAAAGAAACTTGCGAAGTAGAAGAGATGGACAAAGCCACAATCATCAGCGCTGATATGCACCTGGCTGCCATGCGTTATGCCAAACCGGGCATGAAGGAATATGAAGTGATGGCAAAAGTGAAAGAAACAGCTTATACCCACAATGCCAGCCTTTCGTTTCACCCTATTGTTACCATTCATGGTGAGACACTGCACAATGTATACAGCGGCAATACCATCAAAGAAGGGCAGATGATATTATGTGATGCAGGGGCTGCCAACGATATGAATTATGCCGGCGACCTAACCTGTACCTTTCCGGTTGGCAAAAAATTTACAGCAAAACAAAAAGAAGTATATGAAATTGTTTTGCATGCACATAACAGTTCGGTGGCCATGTTAAAACCCGGAGTATTATTTAGGGATGTGTATTTGAATGCAGCACAAAAAATTGTGGAGGGCATGCAGTTGCTGGGCGTAATGAAAGGCGATGCAGCGGAAGCTGTTGCTGCTGGTGCACATGCCATGTTCTTTCAGTGCGGTCTGGGCCATATGATTGGGCTGGATGTACATGATATGGAGGACCTTGGAGAACCTTATGTTGGTTATACAGATGTGTTGAAAAAGAGCACCCAGTTTGGTATGAAATCATTGCGGCTTGGCCGTGCCCTGGAACCCGGGTTTACCCTTACGGTTGAACCGGGTATTTACTGTATTCCGCAATTGATGGATGCATGGAAAGCAGAAAATAAATTTGCTGAATTTTTTAACTATAATGTTTTAGATCAATACCGCGATTTCAGCGGCATCAGAGTAGAAGAAGATTATTTGATAACCCAAAACGGTTACCGTTTACTTGGGAAAAAATTACCCATGACCGTAAACGAAGTGGAATCTTTTAGAGAGCAGAATATATCATGATCCCTTTCTTCAAAAACCACTCACTTCATAAAAAGCTCCTTTTTGCGTTGAAAAACTGATGATTCCGCCAGCTTCAACTTTTGGTTCTACAGTTTTACCATTACAACTTATTTTAACCGTACCGGGCAGGTTGAGTTTACAGTTTCCTCCGGCCTTTGATAATATTTTCAATCGTAGTAGCTTATCGTTTTCCCATGCAAAGTCCAGTTGAAAACCGCCCCTGGCACATATTCCTTCTACAACGCCTGCAGGCCATTCCTTTGGTAAGGCGGGCAGCAGGTCAATATAGCCTTCATGCGATTGCAGTAACATTTCCGTAATTCCTGCTGTTACACCGAGTGAACCATCAACCTGCATGGGTTTAAAGCAACGGGCAAAAAGTTGTGTGCAGGTTTGGTCTTTTAAATATCCTTTAAAGATTTTGTAAGTCCGCTCCCCATCATACAATCTTGCCCACAGGCATATTTTCCAGGCACGGGAAAAACCGGCTCCCTCATCACCACGCTGATTTAATACCGCTTTGATGGGCTCCACAAATTCAGGCGTTCTTTTTGCCGACAGTACATTACCTGGATACAAGCCATACAAATGGGAAAAATGCCGATGATTTTTTTCCAGCTGCGGCCAGTCGTCTGCCCATTCCTGCAAGGCCCCCTCTTTGTTGATTTGGGGAGGCACTAATTGTTTTCTGGTAGTGGCAACTTTTTTTGCATAGTCCATATCGGTATGTAACAAGGCACTGGCCTGCTCATAATTGTTGAACAGGTCGGTAATGATCTGCATATCTATGGAAGAGCCGGCGCAGATGGTGGTGCCTGGCAATATGCTTCCCGTTACTTCATCAAAATAAGGTCCGTTGTTTTTACTGCCCGGAAAATTTTCAGGCGAAGTGGAAGGATTGGTTAGCAGCCATTTTCCATTGGGATGCTTCACCAAAAAATTCATGAAGAAATCAACCGAGCCTTTTAAGATGGGATACAATGCCCTGGCATCATCCAAATCTCTGCTATACAAATAACGCTCCCACAATTCATTGGTAAGCCAGGCGCCGCCCACGGTAAAAGTTCCCCAAGTGGGGCCATCCATGGGTGCCGCCACCCGCCAGATATCGGTATTCTGGTGCAATACCCATCCGGTAGATCCATAATGTTCCCGTGCTACCTGTGCGCCCTGGATGCTAACATCTTTCACCAAATCGAAAAGGGGAGCCCCACATTCAGAAAGATTGGCCGATTCCACCGGCCAGTAATTCATCTGTGTATTGATATTGGTGGTGTATTTGGCATCCCAGGAGGGATTCATATCATTGTTCCAGATACCTTGTAAGTTGGTTGCCTGCGTGCCTTTGCGGGAAGAAGCGATGAGCAGGTAACGCCCAAACTGGTAGCATAATGCGGCCAGTTGCGGATCGTCGGATGTTTGCATTTTTTTTAACCGCTCATCGGTAGGTAAAAACGAATTGGCCGTGTTGGGGAATTGCATTTTTACCCGGGCAAATAACTGCTGGTGATCCTGTACATGTGCAGCCCTGATGGCTGCATAATTTTTATTTTTTAAGACAAGGAGGTACTGTTGAATACGCTCTTCCACATTGGCCGAAACATCTTTGTAATTTACAAAATTGGTGGCTGCCACAATATACAGAGTTACTGCATTGGCATTTTTTATGGTGAGTGTATAGCCATCAACATGCATTGTGCCGCCTTCGGTAACTGCTTTTAAAACGGCCTTGTATTTCAGCTGTCCTTTTATGCCCATGTAATCGGCAGATTTTCCAGTAAGCTGTAAGGCATCGGTTCCCATCCCATCCATCCTGAAATAATCGGTGGCATAATTGGAATGGGTTTGGTTTCTTACACCTCTTAAGTTGGCGGAAAAATTGATACTGCCAGGATGATCAGCCGTCAGGCGTATCACAATTACCTGGTCAGGTGCGGAAGAAAATATTTCACGCTGGTAATTTACAGCGCCCATGGAATAAGAAATGCCTGTTGTCGCATCCTCCAGGTTGATCCAACGTTTATAGTTAATTACAGAATCCTGTTTAGGAAATAATAAATGCAAATTGGCAAGCGACTGATATTTCTGTTGCTCCACGGGATAACCCATCAGGCTTCTTCCAAAGAGGTTATGTGCTTCTAAAAAATGGCCATCAAATACCATCCGCTGTATGGCGGGCAAATCTTTGTAACCTCCTTTCACTACGGTTGAATAGGGCCCGCCCGACCAGTAAGTATCTTCATTAAACTGGATAATCTCTTCGTCAGTTTTACCATATACCATGGCTCCTAATCTTCCGTTGCCAACAGGCAAGGCTTCATCCCATTGCGAAGCCGGTTTGTTGTACCACATGAAACTGGCAGGAGAGAATTGTTGCTTGTCTATTTTATCCGGTACATTGTTTTGCTGTGCCGATAAAAAAACCGGCATAGAAAGTAACGCTATGAAAAAGGCAGTGCAAACAAGGGATGTTTTACAAAAATGATTCATGCAGCAGTTGGTTTATTGATCAACAAATTTTAAAAAATGCAGGGCTATTTTCGTTTAGTTTTGCTTCTATCTCTTTAGCTGCAGGGGTTATGGATAAGCCGCCCAGGTTGGTACATCTTAACGTATGGTGTATTTCGTTACCTACTTTTTGCATGGTATCTATCACTTCATCAAGCGGAATAAGGGCATTGTAATTACTCAACGCCATATTTGCACAAGACACTGCATTAGTGGCGGCCATCACATTTCTTCCCAGGCAGGGGGCTTCCACCCGGTTACCAATGGGATCGCAGATAAGCCCCAGTGAATTCTGCAGTGCCAGCGAAGCCGCGGCCAATGACTGTTGCAGGGTGCCGTCGGCCATCACCACAATACCGGCAGCAGCCATGCCGCCACCGCTGCCTGTTTCGGCCATACAACCTCCAACTTCTGCAGCAAAAGTGGCGTGTGCAGCAATAAATACGCCGATCAATCCAGCTGCCAGCAGCGCTTTTACTTTTTCATCTTCACCGGCACCCATTGATGTTGCCATGCCAATAATGGCGCCTGGCAATGCACCACAGGAACCTGCGGTAGGCGCTGCAACAATCACTCCCATTGAACTCTTTACTTCCATGGTGGCCGATACATACATGATTACTGTATTATTGGCATCGCCTCCGGGTAAACGCTTTTGTGCCAATTGCTCACCGAACTGTACAGACTGGCTGCCCAGTATCCTGTCGTCATAATGAGTTCCTTTTAACCCCGTTTCAATGGCATTCTCCATGATATGTAGGATACTGCGCATTTTTTCAAATACTTCCTGCTCGGGAATATTACCCCGTTCACTTTCATAGACCAGTGCCAGTTCCCACAGCGACAGGTTCTTATGCTGATTATATTGCAACATTTCCGCACAGCGGATAAAAGGAACCGTCATATCTTTTCTGGCCATAACGGGCAGAACCGGCGCCAGTTTTTTTATATAATGCACTTCATTAAATACATCCAACTCCTTGCAGAGTTCTTCCGGTAAAAATTGCTGTGCTTTTATTTCGATGAATGGATTTTCACCCGGGTGCCATTCGATGGCATCTGAGATAAAATTATTCTGGAGATAAGCTATTACTTTTTCCGGAGCCTCACAATACACCAGAGTTTCAAAATAGTCACCGGCCATGGAAACTGCCGCTCCATCAATGGATATCACTTCCACCATACCGCCACCGGTTGAAATGGCAACCATCCTGTGGCTTTCTGTTGATGAACTCAAAGTAAGCTGGTAGGTATTGGGATGATCACTTGCAGTGAGGGGAATGATCTCAATTTCAACCTGAATGCCTGCCTCATCAAGATGTTCAGCAGAAGCTTGCAGCCGTTCATCATGTGCCTCCCAGCCTAAAAATCCACCAAACAATCCCATATCCGAACCCTGGCTGGTATGCGTAGTAGCGAGTGAACCATGGGGATCAAACTCAATCAATATATGGCAGATCTGCCCGTCCATCAGGTCGCGGCAGAGCCTGCCGATACGCAGTGAGGCGGCACAGTGTGAGCTGGAAGGGCCACGCATTACCGGGCCAATTACGTCGTTAAATATGCTTGGATAGCTGCTCATAGTTTTAAAGTTGTTTGTTTAAATCTATAAATTTTTTTTCCATGCTGATACCGTTTCGTATTTACGAACCGGGGCGGAGTTTTAAAGTTGTAGGTATAAATTTACAAATTATTTTTCCAAAAGCGTTCCATGGTCTTACGCAGGTGCAGAGAAGTGTTTTCTCCTTCATTGATGCCGTGAGACCGCATGGGATACGACATCATGTCGAATTGCTTTTTATTTTTTATCAATTCATTCACCAGCATTTCAAAACTCTGGTAATGCACATTGTCGTCGCTGGTGCCATGCATAATCATCAATTTGCCTTGTAAATTAGCTGCATAATACAGGGGAGAACCATCATGGTACCCTTTTGCATTTTCGGCAAGCAGGCCCATATAACGTTCCTGGTAAGTGGCATCATAAAGCTTTTGGTCAGACACAAAGGAAACGGCCAAACCTGTTTTATACGTTTCGGGATAGCGGAACATGCAGTTCAACGTCATCTGTCCGCCGCCGCTCCATCCCCAGATGCCCACCCGGTCACTGTCTAGAAACGGATAGCTGCTCAATATTTTTTTCGCTGCTTTGTTTTGGTCTGCCGAGGCCAGGATTCCTATCTGCCCGTAAATGGATTTACGCCAGGCATTGCCCCTTGGTGTTTTGGTACCGCGGTTATCCACGCTCATCACTACGTAACCCTGCTGTGCCATATAAGTTTGCCAGAGGTCGCCATCCCAATTATCCTGTACGGTTGTACCTGCCGGCTCACCATACACGTAAAACAAGAGCGGGTATTTTTTTGCCGGATCGAATGCAGGTGGTTTAATCATATATGCATCCAGCACTACATCGCCAATATCCACTTTAATGAACTCTTTTTTATTTAAACCCAAGACCTCAAATTTATTTTTTAGTGCCTTATTATCTTCCATTACCCTGATGGTTTTATGGTCGGGTACATGTACCAACGAAATGACCGGTGGGGTGGTGGAGTTCTGGAACGTATGAATGGCCCACTGGGCATCTGCCGACATTTGATAGGCATTGTGGCCGGTAAAATCTACCGGAGATATCCGCTCCGCCAGGCCGGTACCGTCTAATTTACTTTTGTATAAATAACGGTGAATAAAATCTTGTGGCGATGCGATATAATACACATAACCACCAGCGGGATCGATACAATTGATATTTACTACATCAAAATCGCCTTTCGTAATCAGATCCATTTTCTTTCCATCACGTGACACTTTATATAAATGGTACCAACCGTCTTTTTCACTCGTCCACGTAAAATATTTTTCATTGTCGAGCCAGCGTATATTGTCATGAACATCCAAAAATGCCGCGTCGGTATCGGTTAAGATATTATTGAGGCGCATATTGCTGATATCGCCAATCCATACCCGGTTCTGATTTTGAGCCCGGTTCAATTGCTGTATCATCACTTCATGCGAGTTAGGAATAAAATCCATTCTGGCCAGGTAATTATTCTGCGGATCGCCGGGGATGGCAAACCATTTTGTTGCTCCGCCGGCTGCCGGTATAACACCCACTTTTACCGCCGACAAGGCTGTGCCTACTTTGGGATAAGGCAATGGAATGGGTTTAGAATATATGGAATCTACATTATTAATGAGGTAGAAGGTACCCACCGGTTTGGTATCCGATTGCCAGTAAGCAATAAACTTACTATCTGGGCTCCAACGGAAACCATCCCGGCAGTCCAACTCTTCTTCATATACCCAGTCGAAGGTACCATTAACAATATTATCGCCGCCATCGGTAGTAAGCTGTTTGATCTTTTTGGTGCCGAGATCTTCTACATAAATATTTAAGTTACTTACATAGGCTGCCTGTAAGCCATCGGGAGATAATTTGGCAAACATTAACGTGGCTTGAGGAAGTGTCCTTCCCAATTGTTCCAGCAAGCCAGTTTTTAAATCCAACACCCAATAGTCGCCCTTGGTATTGTAGCGCCATACCCGTTTGGTATTGGTGAAGATGATCAGTTTGTTATTGTCATCACTCCATTCGTAATTGGCGATGGATAAAGCTTTTTTAGCTCCAGCAGGTATCAGCTGTTTTGCATTTACCAGCACGGTCCGGTTACCGCTGGCTGCGTCATAGCGTACAATATCTTTACCTTCCACTTCTTTATTGGTTTCCAGGGTGCTGTACCCGTTATTGTCTTTCATCCACCGCACCGGCCCAAAACCTTTGGAACGATAGGTACCGTTTTGATAAATATTTTCCAGCGTTAGTTGCTGTGGGATAGATTGTGTAAATCCATTGTTGCAGAACAAAAAGGCAAGGGCAAGAATGAGGAAGCGTAATTTATTATGCATACTTAAAAAAATTTGTCGGTTGCAGATGAACCGGGATAAAAAAGGAAACTATCTTTTTGGATAACAAGTAATAAATATACTGTTTTTAAAAATGTTGCTTTTGTTTTTTTCAGTTGCAGTAAGGGGGAATGAGAAAAGTGTTAATATTGATTTGCTCCTGCGATAAAAGGTGTCCGTACTGTAATATCCATTAAATGTATTACCTGCCAGTATTCATGCCGCTGGACAAAAACCTTGTCTCGTTTTAATTCAATTGTCGGAAATTCGCAATTAAGAAGCAACCATTAAAGCATTTTACTTGCAGGATATTGAACCATATTACAACTGGCGTCATCTGTACAGCGCCGAAGAAGACAAACTTTCGCCTTTTTACAAGAGAGCGTACAGCGAATTTGAATTCTCCAACACCGTTTATAATTTTTACATACACCCGCAGTGGGATGATTTTGGCTCCAATACACTCTATTTGAAAATCCTGTATGCAGATTACGAACTGCAGTACGCCATCATTGAATTACTGGGCGAGTGGAACGACGCCATAGAAAATGATATAATGACGCTGCGCCGAGAAATTACAGATAGGATGCACATGCAGGGCATCAATAAATTCATCCTTATTGCCGAAAACGTGTTGAATTTCCACAGCAGTGATGACAGTTATTACGAAGAGTGGTGGGAGCAGGTAGAAGATACAGGTGGGTGGATAGTGATTGTTGATATGCCCACACAGAGCCAGTACGATTTTAGGCAAGCCAGACTTACAAACTATGTCACGCTGGTTGATTTTCCGCAGTGGCGCACGTTAAAACCCGAAATTGTTTTTCAACAATTAGACAACGAAATTGTTAAAAGATTAGAATGAGTGTAGGGGAGTGTTGCAGTTTGAAGAGTTGTCAGTCTGAGCTTGTCAAAGACGAAACTTTATTTAACTAATTCGCCTTCGACAAGCTAGACTGACAGTAAAATTATTATCGATAATTTCAAACTAATACATTACCGACTCTTGCTGTTGTAACTTGATTGTCAATAAATTTACTTTAACCATGGTTTTTGCCTTGTCCTGTCGTATTTTTGTAACCCGACTAATAACGGACCAACACAAACTATAACGCTTTCAATATGACCTGGAAACATTTATTCACTTCTTCTATCGGAAAGAAATTAACTATGGGCCTTACGGGTCTTTTTTTAATTACATTTTTAATTGTTCATGTAGGCGTAAACTCCTGCATTTTTGTAAATGACGCTGGCGAAACATTCAATGCGGCTGCACATTTCATGAGTCACAACTGGATTTTACGCATCATGGAGATTGGCCTGTTTGCAGGCCTTATTCTGCATATAGTTCAAGGCTTGATGTT
>JBKJPN010000054.1:0-20016 GCA_046595125.1 Ferruginibacter sp. | reverse complement strand
GAGCTAAAAAAATAAATTTTATAGCTGGAAGTTCTAACCTGTAAAAACAGATTATCGTGCATTCATCTAATCATTTCTTAAAAAAATGTTTGGTATTTTTTTTAACCATTGCAATCTCAATTGTTTTGGCCGGGATATTCGGGATACTCCATGACCAAATAACTTATTCAATCAGTCATGAGTACTACACTAAGTTTAAATTTTATCAATTTGGAATTACAGATTCCAATGCAGCAGCAGTTTTTCTGCATCCAAGAATAGAAGTATCTATAGTTGGCTGGATGGCAACCTGGTGGGTTGGTAAGTGGATTGGAATTGTTTTGGGGGCGGTTGGTTTGATATTTAGTGATTATAAAAAAATGTTCGCCGGTATTTTAAAGGCGCTTGCAATAACATTTATTACAACCGTTATTTTTTCGGTTGCCGGATTTCTTTATGGTAAATATCACTTGGCAATTTCTGGTGTTGATTGGTGGCTTCCAGATAATTTAATTGACAAAGAAAGTTTTATAGCTGTAGGTTCTATTCACAACCTTAGTTATTTGGGCGGTGCAATTGGGCTGTTACTAGCTGCGGGCTATTTAATCTGGAAAAACAAGACTTCAAAAAACAAAACTACTTTCAGCGCTTCTTAATTTAGCTATAAATCAGCTTTTAGTTTTTACTGTATACTTCATAACTTTAATGGGTTAAGAAATGGCATTAGCCCACGTCATAAACAAAAATTAATTATGGCAAAGACCAATAAAAAAGAGTTGCCAGCAAAACAAGTTAAAGAACTGCTGAACATATTAAAAGACAGGTTTGAGAAAAATATGAACCGTCACAAGGGTATTGATTGGGCCGAAGTGGAAGCGAAACTTAATACTGGCAAAACAGGGGCAAAACTGTGGTCGCTCCACGAAATGGAAAGAACTGGCGGAGAACCGGATGTGGTGGCAGCAGATAAAAAAACGGGCGCCTACATTTTTTATGATTGTTCGGCCGAAAGTCCGGCAGGCCGCCGAAGTTTTTGTTACGACAGGGAAGGGCTAGAATCGAGAAAAGAGCACAAGCCTACAGACAGTGCTGTAGATATGGCTGCTAAAATGGGTATTGAACTATTAAATGAAGAACAATACCGGGCGCTGCAGAAACTGGGTAAGTATGATACTAAGACATCGAGCTGGCTGCAAACACCAACCGATATTAGAAAGCTGGGTGGCGCCATTTTTGCCGACTACCGTTATGGAACCGTGTTTGTATATCATAACGGGGCACAGTCTTATTATGGCAGCAGGGCGTTCCGTGGCTGGGTGGCGGTGTAGGGTGGCTTGTTAGTGTGATGACAAACAACGGCGAGGCTATTTAATTATCGTTACAAAGCCTGTAAAATTCTCCCGGCCACTGCCAGGTTCAATAATGTAGTAGTACGTATCAACCGGCAGGGGTTTGCCATTGTAAGTACCGTTCCAGGGTTTATATAATCCACGACTTTCAAAAACCAGTTGACCGGCACGGGTAAAAACCTGCGTATGGTTAAAGCGATATTCATCCAAGTATTGTATCTCCCAAAAATCATTAATGCCATCGTTGTTGGGTGTAAAAGTATTGGGGATAAGGGGAATCTTTAACACATCTATAAACATCATATCGCTACGTGAACAACTGCCAGCAGCAGTTACGGTAAGGGTATAGGTAATATCAAATTTTGGCTCGACACATCTTGGATTAAGCTGCGTAGGGCTGTTCAGATATTGCGAAGGTGTCCACAGGTATTGCAGTCCCGTGCCTGTTACAGTTGCTTGCATAGTAAGAGAGCCGCCTTCCAGCACAGTTCTGTCGGGCCCTGCATTAACCAGCGGATAGGGGTGAACAGTAACCGGTTTGGCAAGCAGGTTACTGCGGCAGCCGTGGCTGTTGATTGTGTACAGACTTACTTGGTAGGTATCTTCAACTGGGTACGTATAAGTAAAATTGGGCGTGCTGTTATTGGTACCATTACCCAAATTCCAAAACCAGGCTGTGGTTATACCGTCCATGCTGTTGGTTGAATCTATAAAATTTATGGCATCGCCAATACACACTTGGGGTTTACTAAAACCAAAATAGGTAATGGGCTGCGGATGAATACTGTTTACAATGATGCTGGTGTCTTTTATACAACCTGCATTGCTGGTAACTCGGAGGTTCACATTATACGGACCGATGTTGTTGTATGAATGGGCAGGTAGTTTAAGGGTAGATATATTGTTGGGTCCGCTGCCAGTATCATCAAAGTTCCAGCGGTATTGAAAGCTGCTTTCGGAGCCATCGGAAATGCTGGACGCATTACTGAAATTTACCACTGCATTGGGCAGGCAAACAGAAGCAGGGAATCCAAAATTGGCCACTGGCTTAGGTTTTATAGCAAAAGGAATTGCCGAGCCCGCTACAGACGGTGTATCACATTCACTCAGCAGTGTATTTCCATCGGAACCAGTTTGTAATACAATTTGAAAATTACCCGGCTGCAGCATGGTTGAACTGAAATACACTGCGATACGTCTGGTAAGTCCGTTTACACAATTGATTGGCTTAGCATTACTCACCGTAACTGGATAAGTTCCTGCAATGCGAAAATCGCTGCCATCAAATGCTACCGAGCTGCATTTTATTAAACCCGGAAACACCAGCACCAGCGAATCGGCACTGCAGCGGTTAAGATACAAACTGTCCATGGGTACTGGTAGCGGCGATAGTATGCTAAAGGGCAGCGTTTCGCCAACGGGAATACCATTATTGCAGAGATCCAGCAGGGTATTGCCATCGTTGCCGTTTTGAGCAACTACATTATAAGTGCCAAAGGGCAAAGGAGCGCTGAAACTAAGTAACACCGAATCCATATCAAATGAATTTGCACAGCCAAAACCTACCGCGTTAATAATAGTAATACCGGGAATTGCCGGACTGATTGCAAAATCGGAGCCATTGGCAACAAGACTGCTGCATTTCATTCTTTTATTAAGCTTTACCAGTATCTGCGATCCATCGCAGGAAGCATTATTGGCGTTGGTCATATGGGGCGGAAGCGTATCGGTGATTACTGCAGTTCCTCCGCCAAAAGACAGGGAATAGCCCTGTTGTGTATCGGAAAAATGGCTAACCAGCAAGAGATAATTATGCCCTTGTACCAGTGTGGGACTGAGGGCAAATGTTGGCTCATTAAGTGTGGGGTCGGATGCACAGCCTATATAATTTATGCCGGTAGCGTTTGCTCCGGTAGAATCATATGTTCCTGCCCAGTTACCTGTAACAACCAAACTGGTATCGGTATATACATCATCAGGGTTATGCCCGGTTACATCGTACAATTGCCAGTCATAATCCTCCAAGGGCCAATTCGGAATAATTACAAAACTGAGCGTGCCACCAACAAAACAGGTGAATTTATACCAGAATGGATTTTTATTTTGATAAGTGGTTGCGGTATCGTTGGGTATTGAACAACCGGGTACATACAGGTTGTTGGAACTACAAATGGGAACACTATCCTGATAAAAAATAGATGTGCCGCAAACCGGAAAAGCTGTGGAAGGATTTTGCCCAAGGGCGGTACAAGGCGTTTGAGCATACATATTCCCAATAAACAACACAAAAAATAGCAGTATGGGAAATTGTTTCAGCAGCATAATTTTGCATTGGTTAATACTGCAAAAAATATTGCCGGTAAGCGGAATTAGAATTGCAGTCTTAGTTACCCTTTAAAAAGCACTAACAAGTTACCTAATTTTTCCTTGAGATTGTTTCGATGTACTATAAAATCGAGGAAACCATGCTCCAGCAAAAATTCGCTGCGCTGAAAACCTTCGGGAAGGTCTCTTTTAATAGTTTCTTTAATTACCCTTGGGCCTGCAAAGCCGATGAGGGCATCGGGTTCGGCACAAATTACATCGCCCAACATGGCAAAGGAAGCTGTTGTGCCACCAAAAGTAGGATCGGTACAAAGAGAGATATAAGGAATTTTATTATCGCTGAGTTGTGATAGTTTTCCCGAAGTTTTTGCCAGTTGCATCAGCGAAAAAGCGCTTTCCATCATTCTGGCACCACCACTTTTATTGATAATCATGAAGGGAATTTCATGCTTCATACAGTAGTCGCAGGCACGGCTTATTTTTTCGCCCATTACACTGCCCAGGCTGCCACCTATAAATTCAAAATCCATGCATGCAATTACCAAATCATTGGTATTAATTTTCCCGTGTGCTACGGTTATTGAATCGTGAATGCCTGTCTTGGCATAGGTATCTTCCAATCGTTTGCCATAAGGTTTCAAATCAACAAAATGCAGGTGATCTTTGGATTTTATGTTGCCAAACAGTTCGGTGTATTGCTGTTCGTCGAATAAAATTTCGAAATACTGGGCACTACCAATGCGGTGATGATAATCACATTTGGTGCAAACAAACTTGTTTTCGGCTAGTTCCGAAATGGTGCAAGTGTATTTACAGGAAGGGCATTTGCTCCACAATCCTTCGGGAGCATCTTTTTTATCCTTGGTAGATGTAAGAATCCCTTTTTTCATCCGCTTAAACCAGCTGGCTTTCAGTTGCGGTCCGCCGGTGCCTTCTTCGCCGGCAAGGTTTGCGTCAAAATCTTCTTCTTTTATCATATAAATTGGCTAAAAAATTTTTCTATAAGAAAATCACGTAAGCCAGTTGTGTTTTAGATGTTCCGAATGTTGTTTTACAACAAAAAATATTAAGCATTTCTGTTGATACAATTCAAATCTTCAAATGCCACTTCCAGCCTTTTTATAAAACTTTCTTCTCCTTTTCTTAACCAAACCCTGGGGTCGTAGTATTTCTTATTTGGCTTATCATCTCCATCGGGGTTACCCAACTGGCCCTGCAGATAAGCCTCATTCTTTTTATAATTCTCTAAAATACCTTCCCAAAATGCCCATTGAAGATCGGTATCAATATTCATTTTAATAGCGCCGTATCCAATGGCTTCTCTAATTTGATTTTGCGGAGAACCACTGCCACCGTGGAATACAAAGAACACGGGCTTTTCTTCTGTCTTTAATTCTTTGGTAATGTAATCTTGGCTATTTTTTAAAATGATAGGAGTTAATTGAACATTACCTGATTTGTACACACCGTGTACATTACCAAACGCTGCGGCAACGGTAAACAGTTTTCCTACTTTGCTAAGTTCTGTATAAGCATAAGCTACGTGCTGTGGCTGCGTGTAGAGTTTGTCATTATCAATATCGCTGTTATCAACACCATCTTCTTCGCCACCGGTTACACCCAGTTCAATTTCAATACTCATGCCCAATGGTGCCATGCGTTTGTAAAATTCAACTGAGGTGGCAATATTTTCTTCAATAGGTTCTTCCGACAGGTCAAGCATGTGTGAACTGTATAAGGGACGGCCTTTTTCTTTGTAAAATTGTTCTCCAGCATCAATTAAGCCGCTAACCCAGGGTAGCCATTTTTTTGCAGCATGATCAGTATGTAAAACAACCGGTACGCCGTAGTATTTAGCTACATTATGAATATGCAGAGCGCCCGATACACCACCCGAAATATTTCCTTGCAACTGATCATTAGGCATGCCTTTACCAGCAACAAACTGTGCGCCGCCATTGCTGAACTGAATAATAACAGGGGAGTTAACTTTTGCAGCTGCTTCCAACGTGGCATTAATCGTATTGGTACCAATGGTATTTACGGCCGGTAAAGCAAACTGATTGTCTTTTGCATCGTTGTATAATGCTTCTAACTCGGCACCAAATAAAACGCCAGAACTGTATTTACTCATAAGTTATTAGTTTTTTACAAAAATAGGGAAGATGCCCCATTATTAAAAGTGGATATTTTTCTCTTATAATTCCGAAATTAACTTCTTAAAATAGGTGGCAGATTTTAATAAGCGGCTGCCGTACCAACTGAACATTTCGCCATCAACTAGAATAATTTTGGTGTTGGGTAATTGGGCGCTTAGTTCTTTAATGTGTTTTTCTTTAAAAGGGTAGGGTTCCGAAGAAAGAAGAAGCAAATGGCAATTTGCGGTGGGCAAATCAGAAATTTCGAGCCTGGGGTACCGGAGTTGGTCTGCAAAAATACTTTGTAAACCGCAGCGGGTAAGCATATCATGAATAAAAGTATCGCCGCCAATGGTCATGTATGGTTTTTGCCAGATGAGGTATGCAGTTTTTAATGGGGCTGATAATGGCTTGAGTGCATCAAAACTGGTTTGTATTTGGCATATCAAACTTTGTGCTTCGGCTGATTTACTGGTAAGTTCACCAATATTGTTTATCATTAGCAGCGCATCATCTAGGTTATTTACATCGGTAACCCAGATTGGAAAATCGGCGGCCAGTTCTTCAATCTGCTCCTGCACATTTTCTTCTTTATTGGCAATGATTAAGTCGGGCTTAAGTTCCTTTATCTTTTTTAGATTAATGGTTTTGGTACCGCCAACTCTTGTTTTAGTAGTAAACCATTTAGATGGGTATAAACAGAATTTAGTAATGCCAATCGTTTCCTTTTCTAATTGCAGGTAATGCAATAACTCGGTTTGCGATGGCACAAGCGAAACAATTCTTTTCGGGGTGTAGGTAAGTTCTTTAGTATTTTGAAGAATCATGTCTCAAAATTAAGCCTAACGATGGTTATGGGCATGAAAAAAACTTCCAAAGGATATGACATAATCACATTTCAATGGAAGTTTTAATTTCTTAACCAGCTAAGCACAGCCGGTTTTCAGGGGGGTTACTTAGGTTGCTTTCTGTAAGGGGGTTACCTTATTGTGAGCTTCCAATAAATAATTTACCTGGTTTCAGTGTTCTTCATTTTCGCCATCATCGCTTTTTAGGGCATAGGCAGGAAATTGGTTTTTTTGGTTTTTCGCCATCATCGCTTTTTACGGCATAGGCTGGATATTGCTTTTTCTTTGGTTTTTTGCCATCATCGCTTTTTACGGCATAGGCTGGATATTGGTTTTTCTTTGGTTTTTTGCCATCATCGCTTTTTACAGCATAGGCAGGACATTGGTTTTGTACTTTTTGATCCCTTTTGGTTTTTCATCGGTATCAAATCTTAAAGCGTATCGTTTATTCAAAGAATTTCAAAAAAATAGAAGTTGACTGATATTGGATTGTCTACGGTTTTTCACAATTATTGGAAACAATCTGTGGTTTTTATCGGATTTTGGATAATGATTGATATTTAACTTCTATCAATCAACTTCTAACACAAAGATGCGGCAGATTTTTATGCTAGAACAGAGCGATATTGCCCTTTTTTTGGCATATTGATATTACTGTGGGCTTCGTATTAACACCGTCTTAACGGCTGGATAGTTACGTGTATGTGTGTCGTAAAACTACGAGGTTCATATATTAAACGTAGTGTATACCAAAAGTGCTGCATCGTTAAAATGCAGCACTGTATTACGTTTCGCCCCTTCGTAAATTAACGATTAAGTTATTTGGTAAGGCTCTGTATAATGTCGTATTTGGTAATAATATGAAAAATTCCACTTTCGTCTTTGCTAAGTACCGCTCCGTTTTCCTTGGTAATAAAACTACTTAAACGCTCAACTGGAGTTTCAAAAGCTACCTCGGGATAGGCTGTTTCTATTACAGAAGCCACAGTTTGGGTTTTAATATCGGGGTTACTTAATATTTTATTAAACAAACCGCCCGCAGATATAGCACCCACGCTAGTTTCGTTTTCCATCACTGGTATATTTTCAATGTCGTATTTCTTCATCAATTCAATAGCGTCTGCCACCGTATCTTCTTTCTTAAGGTTGATTAAACGTTGTGCACCTCGGCCTCCCACAAGGTCTTTAAAGGTCTTTACATCCAGGAATCCTCTTTCCAGCATCCATTGGTCGTTATATACTTTACCAACATAGCGGCTGCCATGATCGTGAAATATCAAAACAACTACATCGTCTTTTTTAAGTTGATCTTTAAGCTGCATCATTCCTTGCAAACAACTGCCGGCGCTGTATCCGCAAAACATACCTTCTTCTTTGGCAATACGACGGGCCATTACAGCCCCGTCCTTATCGGTAACTTTTGTAAACTCGTCAATCACGGTCATATCATAATTAGCAGGTACAAAATCTTCCCCAAAACCCTCACTTATATATGGGTACACTTCCTTTTGATCCAGTTCTCCTGTTTCAAAATATTTTTTTAACAAAGATCCATAACTGTCAATGGCCCATACTTTTATGTTTGGATTTTTTTCTTTCAAATATTTGCCTGTACCAACAATAGTACCTCCTGTACCCGTTGCAACAACTAGGTGGGTAACTTTACCTTCGGTTTGTTCCCAAATCTCGGGGCCGGTTTGTTCATAATGCGCCAAACGATTGGCCAAGTTGTCGTATTGATTAACATACCAGCTGTTGGGTACTTCTTCCGAAAGTCTTTTACTTACAGAATAATAGCTACGTGGATCTTCGGGTTCTACATTGGTAGGACAAACAATAACCTCTGCACCAACGGCCTTCAAAATATCGGCCTTTTCTTTTGATTGTTTATCGGTGGTTGTAAAAATACATTTATAGCCTTTTATACAGGCTGCCAGTGCCAGTCCCATACCAGTATTGCCGCTAGTTCCTTCGATAATGGTTCCGCCGGGTTTAATTTTGCCCTCCTTTTCAGCTACTTCCAACATTTTAAGTGCCATACGGTCTTTGATGCTGTTCCCAGGGTTAAAGTACTCAACTTTTGCCAGCACTGTGCAGGGTAGGTTTTTGGTAATATTGTTCAATTTAATAAGTGGCGTGTTGCCAATTGTCTCCAAAATATTGTTTAGCCACATAGCAGTTGTTTTTTTGCGCAAAGGTAGGAAAATGATGTGAGGGGGTAAAGGATGCTTTACGGCTTAATTAGAAACATGGCCACAAATAATTGCTTTCAGCTTCTACTTAAAATAATTTTTGTAAACAGGATATTTGCACTGTTAAATATCCAAATTAAAAAACCAATGAATCCCGTTAAAAATCCAGTATCCAACTAAGCCCAACCAGCTTATATCCCAGTAAAGGGATTGCTAATTTACCCTGAAATATGTAAGAGCCTCCGAAATGGAGGCTTCATATTTTAATTTTTATAAGGGTCTTTTTACCCGTTTCCTTTTTTTTATTGGTATCCAAGTTAAATGTTTCATTAAACTGTACTGTATTAACTGCATCTTTTTATATGAGATTTCCTCTTTAAATATTGTACAGCGAGTGTGAATAAGCACCTGCGCCTAATTCATCGCCTCGGTAAGTTAAGCTAGCCGTTAAATGGTCTCTTGTGTAAAAGTCTGGTTTCAACGTGTGCTTTTTTGCACTTACATCATCTAGGTAATCTGTACTGTTAATGCGGTATTTAATATCCAGTTGTAAGGAGATATAACTGTTGGCTTCATATTTAAAACGCCTCCATAAGTTATCAACAGATAAGTTCTTTTTATGTCTGGGGGAATAGTGTTAATCCCTGTATTACGGTTCCCTGTGACTGCAACTTACGTTTGATAGCATTTCTGTAGGTTGTAAATGGATTAAAATAAAACGCACCCACTCCGGCAAAAACATAGGTCGAAAAATTATACTGAATCGGTTTCATACTTATAAAAAATAAATAGCCTATATTAATTTTAAGCCTTTTATTGTGCTAACAATTCTGCTGCTTTCAGTAAAAATCTATCAGTTCTATTAAGCGCTTCAAAATACCCTTCGTTGCGCCATCTCATCCTTCCTAAGGATGCTTTTATGTAATTAGAGAGGTCTGCTTTAACAGTGGCAGCGACTTTGTTGAGCGTTACAGAATCTTTTAGCGCCGTAATTACAAACTGCTCCCATATATCATCGGTAACTGTAAAATTTGCAATAAACTCTGCGGTGTTTTTGTATTTATCAATGGCTGTTTTATTTACCAGATAATAATGATACGCAAAATTACTAACGGTTCCTTTGGAATAAAGCATCGCTGTGTTCTTAGTAATTTCCGGTGCTTCGTTTTCCATTAAAATATCTGGGCTGATACCATCGCCACCATAAACTATTTTTCCGTTTTTGGTTTTGTAAGCCTTGCCAGTAAAGTTTTTTACAGTATCTGTTTTTGTAGAATCGGGATGCATGCGGCTATTGATCTCATCGTAATATGCTTTACCACCACTAGCATAAGAGCGTTGAATACTGCGGCCCAGCGGCGTGTAATAACGAGCAATAGTTAACCTAAGTGCGCTTTTATCGCTAAGGTCAAACTGTTCCTGCACCAATCCCTTTCCAAAAGTACGGCGACCAATAATGGTAGCCCGGTCCCAGTCTTGCAGAGCGCCAATTAACACTTCGCTGGCGCTGGCAGTTCCCTCATCGGCCAAAACTACTATGGGCCCTGTTTCAAACTGGCCATTGCGGCGGCAGCGATATTCTTTTTTCTCCACATGCTTGCCTTCGGTGTAAGTTATTAACTTGTCGCCCGGTAAAAATTCATCTGCAATTTCAACGGCTTCATCTAAAATGCCACCGCCATTGCCTCTCAGGTCGAGCACCAGTTTTTTCATACCGGCTGTGTTCAGCTTTTCCAGTTCCACCATAAACTCACGGTAAGTTTGAGATGAGAATTTGTTGAGTCGTATATACCCGGTTTCTTTGTCAATCATATAACTGGCATCAACACTGCTCAGCGGAATGGCATCACGGGTAATAGTTACAATTTTAGTTGTTTGATTACGCATAAAAGTCACCATAACTTTTGCTCCTCTGCCACCACGCAGCATTTTTCTAAAAGCATCAGCATCGGTTTTATTGCCAGCTACTGTACTGTCATCAACCTTTATAAATTTATCGCCGGTAATTAAGCCAGCTTTAAAGCCAGGTCCATCTTTTAAAACATTTATTACATTAAGCGTATCGTTGTATATATTAAATTCAATGCCTATCCCGAAAAATTTGCCTGCAAGTTCCTCATTCACCATCTGCAGTTCGTCGGCGGGTATAAAAACAGAGTGGGGGTCAAGCTTTGCCAGCATAGCTTGTATGGCGGTATCGGCCAGTTCATTTATTTTAACATCATCTACATAGCGGTTATTAATAAGGTCCATAATTTCCTGTATCGGCCTACGTTTCTCCATAAAAAAGAAACTTTTTCCTGGCATATTATCTCTCATTTTATACCCTAAATACATACCCACAATCATGGTAATGCTGAACAACAGCGGTAACCAAACCTGTATTTTTTTCTTCATCATTTGGCGAAGTTAATTTTTTGATGTGAACCAGCGACAAATTATCATTGAATTCAAGCTAATGATTTAACTTCAATAAAATTTTTTGAAAAGATAAAAACAATCGATGGCAACTAAACTGATTGCAGATAGCGGGTCAACAAAGACAGAATGGTGTTTAATAAATGGGAAAACTACTAAAACCTTTTATACACAAGGGCTGAGTCCTTATTTTCTCTCTGCAGAGCAAATTGAATATATTATTAAGGAAGAGTTGAAAGGCAAACTTAAAAAGACTGAACCCGACGAGATTTTCTTTTATGGCACCGGTTGTAGCAATGCCGATAATGTTAAGCTGGTAAAAAAAGCCATTCAGCAGGTGTTTACCAAATCAAAAATTTCTGTTGATCACGATCTAATGGGTGCTGCTAAAGCACTTTGTGGACACGAAAAAGGGGTAGCCTGTATTTTAGGCACCGGTTCTAACTCCTGTTATTATAATGGCAAAAAGATTGTGAAGAATAGTCCGGGTTTGGGCTATGTGTTAGGCGATGAAGGGAGCGGAGCTTATTTGGGCAAAAAGGTAATTCAGTATTACCTATATAAAACTTTTGATGAAGATTTGATGGACCGCTTTAATGCTAAGTACAATACTAGCAGTGACGAAATATTAACGGCAGTATATAAAAAGCCCCTCCCTAACAGGTATCTGGCGGCATTTACTGTGTTTTTAATTGAAAACCGGGGACATTACATGATTGAAAATATCATTGAAGATAGTTTTAATGATTTTTTCTTCAACCACATATATAAGTACAGAGAAAGCTGGACAATGCCCATTAATTTTACAGGTAGTGTGGCTTATGGATTCAGAGACGTACTGAAAGATATGTGCAACTCGTATGAATTAAAATTGGGAAAAGTTATTAAAAAACCTATGGACGGATTGGTAAAATTTCATCGCTAAATTTTATGTCGTTTACAAAAATAACCGAATCAGCATCGCATTACCGGCACTTGGAAAAGATGGCCATGGCGGAATTATTGAATAATATCAACAAAGAAGACAAGTTGGTGCCTGCGGCCATTGAAAAAGTAATTCCGCAAATTGAAAATTTAGTAACGGTAATTACAGATAAAATGCTGGTGGGTGGTCGCTTGTTTTATATTGGCGCTGGCACCAGCGGCAGATTGGGCATTGTGGATGCAAGCGAATGTCCGCCAAGTTTTGGTATTGATTACGGCATAGTAATAGGAATAATCGCCGGCGGCACCAAAGCCATTACCGAAGCTGTTGAATTTGCCGAAGACAATACAGAACAGGGCTGGCTTGATCTAAAACAACACGATATTAATACTAAAGATGTGGTAATTGGCATTGCTGCCAGCGGAACAACTCCTTATGTAATTGCAGCACTCGATAAATGCCGGGAGCATCAAATTATAACAGGCAGTATTTGTTGTAACCCTGGAGCGCCATTAAGCCATGCGGCTGATTATCCGATTGAGGTAATAGTTGGTCCTGAATTTGTTACCGGAAGCACCCGCATGAAAAGTGGCACCGCCCAAAAATTAATCCTCAATATGATTTCTACAGCTGTGATGATACAATTGGGCAGGGTAGAGGATAATAAAATGGTAAACATGCAGCTAACTAATGAGAAGCTGGTTGACCGAGGCGTAAAAATGCTGATGGAAAAAGCCCACATAGCTGACTATAATGCAGCCCGGGAAATACTCTTGCAAACCGGAAGCATAAAAAAAGCTATTGAATCCCGCCATTCATAAAAAAATATTTTTTTGTTTATGTAAATTGAGTAATTTACGTATCATTATAATTAATAAAAACTCCTCTTATGAATATTAAACTTTTACTTACAACAACTTTTATTGCAGCGAGCTTTTTTTCAACTGCTCAAGATGCTCAAAGAACCTTTGCCATAACTGGCGATGGTAATCAAGATTTTATGTGGATGAACATTCGGCAGGTGGACATCAACTCTGGTAAAATCGTAAAAGATATTTATCAGCGTGATAAAACTGCCTATGTTATGATGGATGCTGATTCCAAACAGCAGGATATGTCAGGCCAACGTCCAACTGAATCGTTAGTAGCTGCTGCTGCTTACGACAAAAATCAAAACAAATTATTTTTTACGCCCATGCGCATTGGCGAGCTTCGCTGGCTCGATTTGAATGCCAAAGGAACTGAACAAAAGTATTACACGGTAACATCTACCTTGTTAAATACCTATGCATCTTTTGTTGATGAAGCCAATCATTTTACCCGTATGGTAATTGCTGCCGATGGTAATGGTTATGCATTAACCAACGATGGCAGCCGCCTGGTAAAATTCACAACTGGTAAAAAAGTTACCATTACCGATTTGGGGGCTGTTATTGATGATGAATCAAATAAGTCAGTTTCTATCCGCAACAAATGTACCAGTTGGGGTGGTGATATGATTGCAGATGCGTATAATAAATTGTATATCATTTCTGCCAATCATTATGTGTTTTCTTTAGATTTGGAAACTAAAAAAGCAAAACAAATAGGTTACATCACAGGCTTACCAGCAAACTACAGCACCAACGGAGCTGCGGTTGATGATGAGGGCAATGTGGTTGTAGCCAGTGCGAATACTTTTGCGGGTTACTATAAGTTTTCAATGAAAGATTTTGTTGCCAGTTTTGTACAAGGATCGGATATGGTGTATAATGCTTCAGATTTAGCAAACGGTAATTTATTGTATCAGAAAGAAGTTGATGCGGCCCGTGTGTTTGCAGATTTCAAGCCTGTTGTACCGGTAATTACCAACGAAGCGCATATTTTTCCTAATCCAATTATTAACAGCGAATTCAAAATTTATTTTGAAGGACAGGCTGCAGGCAAATACAATGTAACTATTACTGATTTGAGCGGTAAACCACTATCTAACCGTATAGTTACAGTTGGTTCAAAAACACAAATTGAAACGGTTCCCTTAAACAGAAATTTTGCGAAAGGTGTTTATATGGTTAAAGTGACCGACAGCAATAACAAATTCATCTTTACCGAAAGAATTGTAGTACAATAAGATATATAATGGTTAATAAGTCAAGGGGTTGTCTTCATCGACAACCCTTTTTTTATACTATTAATAATTTAAGTTTTGTTTTACAGTGACCTCTAATGCTGTACATAGAATGCGCTTTTGTTTCTATGTAAAATGTTGCTAAAAAGTAAGACCTTAACTTGGAAATCGCACCTTCTTCCCTCGCACATCAATAATTACATCGGCAGCGCTAGGCCACAATGGCTTAATGGTATTTTTCTTCTCCCATTGCATAAGTGCTTCCTGTAGTTCTTTTAGTTTAGCAGGTTCTTGGGCCGATAGATCTGTTTTTTCTTCACGGTCGGTTGCAATATTAAACAGGTAACGAACTTTGTTCTTTTCGTTCACATATAATTTCCAGTCGCCCTTGCGGTAAGCTTTAGAATAACCGCTGCGCCAGAAGAATACATCGTGTGGTAGACCGGCCTCGACCTTACAATAGGGGATAAGATTTACGCCATCGTATTCACGGTCGGTTGCAAGGCTTGCGTTGCTGGCCGCAGCGATGGTAGCATAAATATCGAGCGAAGAAGCAGGTTTTGTAAATATTTGTCCGGCGGATAATACATCTGGGTACTTCATAAAAAACGGCACACTTAATCCGCCTTCAAAATGTGTGCATTTACCACCCCGCAGCGGATAATTATCGGTAGCCCTGGTATAAGTAGCACCGCCATTATCGCTGATGAAAAAGATAAGGGTATTGTTGGTAAGTCCTTCTTTTTCCAGTTTCTGCAATACATTACCAATGGCATCATCCAGCGCTTCAATCATGCCGTAGTACACACGTTTAACAGTATCATCTACTCCTTTAATACGGTCGAAATAAGTTTTTGGAACCTGAAAGGGATCGTGTGGAGCATTAAAAGAAAGGGTAAGAAAAAACGGATTGGTTTTATTCCGCTCAATAAAATCAATGCTTTTATTAGCCCATGAAAAAGTAAGATAACCGGTGTCTTTTACCACGGTTCTTCCTTCCTTAATAGCGGTGGAGCCATCTCTCGGTGCCCAAGCAGGTATTTCGGAGAATGCCCAAGGCAAGTGTTGATTGATATAGATGCTGGTATCAACCGGATCATCCACATAACGGCTAAGGGCGCCATCAAAATAATAACTGTAATCAAATCCATGCTGATCTGGAAAAACATTGTTGGATGAACTGAGGTTCCATTTGCCAATCATCCCTGTTGCATAACCTTTTTGTTTCAGCAGACTGGCAATGGTTATTTCCCTATCAGGAATATCGGTTGCATACTGTGCACGGTTCAGGAAAAAGTCGGGATGCAGTGTGGAGAGGCCTTCAGGCTTTTTTAAAAACGATAAAAAATGCTTCCGAATTTTTTTGGTAACCGATGGGTCAAATTTATCGTAGGGCATAAATTCGTTTCCAAAGCGTTGCTGGTAGCGGCCCGTCATAATACTCATACGTGATGGTGCACAAATAGGAGCGGTTACATAAGCCTGTGTAAAGCGTACGCCCTCGGTTCCTAACGCATCCATATTAGGTGTGTTGATGTGTTTATTGCCATAAGATGCCAAGTCACTATAGCCAAGGTCATCAACAATAATTAAAATAATATTGGGTGCTTTGTTTTGCTGCGCAAAGGTTGATGTAACGGTAAGAATCAATAATACAATTAAACAAAAAGAATATTTCATGCTATGCTTTGTGTAAATATATTTATTTGCGGCTACGATTTACGGTAAAATCAAAAATATCCCAGCGGCTGTAATGTCCTGTTGTATCGAGTGTGAGTTTTTCTTTAATGGCAGTATCGATATTATCAATATGGCAATACAGTATTACTTCTTTATCAAACTGCGGTGCTAACAAATAATTACCCTTGGGGTCAATTACACAACTACCTCCGTTTAAAAGATATGTATCGGGTTCGTTTTTTAAATGTTCTGGTAAGGTTAAGGCGGTGGGAATATCTTTTACCTGCATCATTTGTCCGGCGGCAATTACAAAGCAGCGGCCTTCAAACGCATAGTGGCGGCTGGCTACCTGATGCATCTCATGCACGGTAGGCCACAAGGCAATATGTATCAGTTCGTTTTCATTGTGTAAAACCTGGCGACTTAAGGGCATCCAATGTTCCCAACAAATTAAAGCTCCCAGCTTACCTACAGCAGTTTCAACAGCTTTTAAACCAGCCGCATCGCCGTTGCCGTACAACATTTTTTCGGTGTAGGTCGGTACCAGTTTTCGGTGGTGATTGAGTATGGTTCCATCATCGCCAATAATGACAAAAGAATTATAAATGGTTCCACTGCCAATTCCTTCCACAACTTTTTCGTTAAAACCCATGCAGATGATTACACTATACTCCTTAGCCGCTGCACAAAGTTGCTGCATCTCGGCACCATTCACATCAACACTGTTAGCATGCATTTGAGCAAATACTTCTTTGGTTGCCTCGCTGTTCCATACAGCCACATCCGAACAATGGTCCAACCAGGCAGGGTAGCCGCTGAGCCATGTTTCGCCAAAAACAATCAACTGTGCATTATTAGCGGCAGCTTCTTTAATATATTCTAAAGCCATTGCAAGACTTTTCGGCAAGTCTAAATGCACTGGTTTATGCTGTACAATGGCAATATTGATGGTATTCATCCATTAAAAATAGAGAAAACAATCTTACTTAATGCGTTGATAGTGTATTGATTTGTGCTAAGAGAATTTAAAATAAATAATTTAGCAATAAAATACTAAATTAATTAGTATTTTTGAATTAATGCGTAGCAAAGCCGATATCATCGCTCAATTGCAAAAAGACATTCTTCCTTTGCAGGGATTTAAAACTTCTTTGCCAAACAGCATATTGGATGTAAGTCTTGGCCCGCTGAGAAATGCTTTTCCCAATAACAGTTTTCCATTGGGTGCCATCCATGAGTTTATTGCCGATGGGGCAGAAGGTACGGCTGTTACAACCGGTTTTATTTCGGTTTTGTTACAGTCGCTCATCAAAAAGAAGGGTGTTTGTATTTGGATTGGTGCAGCAGGTGCCTTTTTTCCACCCGCACTCAAAACATTTGGCATCGATGCAGGGCAAATCATTTTTATTAACCTCTATAAAGAAAAGGAAATGCTTTGGGCCATGGAAGAAGCGCTGAAATGCGAAGGTCTGTCGGCTGTAATTGCACAACTGCCCGAGTTGAGTTTTACTGCATCTCGTCGATTGCAATTGGCGGTTGAACAAAGCAGGGTAACAGGTTTTATCATTCGGCAAAACCCACGCAACATCAATACCACAGCCAGTTTAACACGCTGGAAGATTAGTTCATTAGCCAGCCAACCTGCCAATGGCATGCTCGGCGTAGGTTTCCCTCGATGGCAGGTTGAGTTACTAAAAGTGCGTAACGGCCGGCCCGGCAACTGGCAAATTGAATGCAAGGCCGGACAGTTGCGACTAATTTATAAAGCAGTTTCTATTCCATTACAAAAGCAGAAAACAGGTTAACATGCCCAAACGTTATTTATCCATATGGTTCTGTCATTTAAAAACCGATTGGTTTGTTCGTCGCCAGCCGGCACTGCAACAGGTGCCTTTTGTGTTGGTTAGCAAAGACCATGGACGAATGATTATTTCTGCAGCCAATGCATTGGCACAACAAGAAGGCGCTGCCAGAAACATGCCCCTGGCCGATGCCAGAGCAATTATAACTGGATTACAATATTTTGATGACCCGCCAGAATTGCACCATACTTTATTAAACGGACTTGCCGAATGGTTCATTCGTTTTACACCCATATCGGCTGTTGATTCACCTGATGGATTGATGCTTGATATCAGCGGCTGTGCACATCTTTGGGGTGGCGAAATGGCTTACCTCACTGAAATTAAAACCCGAATGCACGCTTTTGGTTATGATGTTAAACTTGGTATAGCCGATACCATTGGCACGGCTTGGGCCATTGCACGTTTTGGTAAAACTGAACAAATTGTTGCAAGCTGTAAACAAACCGAAGCCCTGTTACCCTTGCCAGCAGCGGCTTTGCGCTTGGAGATTGAAACGCTGGAAAGATTAGATAAACTGGGGCTGAGACAAGTCAGTCATTTTATACATATGCCTAGAACAGCGTTGCGCCGCCGTTTTGGTGATAATATTTTGCTGCGAATTGACCAGGCCTTAGGTTTTGAAATGGAAATGATACAAACGGTTGTTCCCGCCGAACCATTCCAAGAAAGATTGCCTTGCCTGGAACCCATTGTTACTGCAAAAGGAATTGAAATTGCTTTGGAAAGACTGTTAGATAGTTTATGCAGCCGATTTAAACAGGAAGAAATGGGGCTTCGCAAAGCCATTTTTACTTGTTACCGCATTGATGGAAAGATTGAACAGTTTGAGATTGGCACCAAGCGGCCATCTGCCAATGCAAATCATTTATTTAAATTATTTGCTTTAAAAATTGCTACCATTACACCGGCTTTAGGGATTGAACTTTTTGTTTTGACAGCAAACATTGCAGAACCATTATCTGCTGCGCAGGAAAATATTTGGGATGACCCCGATACATTGAAAGATGCGGCTTTAAGCGAATTGCTCGACCGCATTGAAGGCAGGGTTGGCGCCAATCATATTTATCGCTATGTACCGTCGGAACATTACTGGCCCGAGCGGTCGTACCATGCAGCATCAACCGTTTTTGAAGATGTACAAACCGAATGGAAAGTTGATAAACCCAGACCCTTACAAATCTTATACAAACCAGCACCCATAGAAGTTACGGCTCCCATACCGGATTATCCGCCGATGAATTTCCGATACAAAGGAAAATTACATAAAATAGCCAAAGCCGACGGACCCGAACGCATTGAACAGGAATGGTGGTTACAGGAGGGGCAGCACCGTGATTATTACAATGTGGAAGATGAAGATGGTTTTCGTTACTGGTTGTTCAGACTGGGACATTACGATACGGCTAAATCTTATACTTGGTTTATGCATGGATTTTTTGCTTGAGGGCAGCTGTTAGTCATTAGTCATTTATCATTAGGTCATTTGTCATTGGCTGTTAGCTCTAGTATAGATAGACAAATAATATTTTTAAATTAATGGATTAGCTAATGGCTAAAACCTTAATGCTAACAGCTCATGTATTACACCGAATTACAAGTCACTTCAAATTTCAGTTTTCTCCGAGGAGCATCACATCCCGAAGAGCTGGCGGAGCAGGCAGCAGCACTGGGTTACGCAGCAATTGCCATAACCGACCGCAACAGTCTGGCCGGTATTGTACGGGCACATGTGGCCGCAAAAAAAAATGGTATCCGCATAATTGTTGGCTGCAGGTTGGATTTGCTGGATGGCCTTTCTTTGCTGGCTTATCCTACAACAAAAAAAGCCTATGCTCAGCTTTCTAATCTGCTTACACTGGGTAACAGGCGAGCCGAAAAAGGTGATTGTCATCTCTATAAAAAAGATGTGTATGAATATGCAGCAGGAATAAAATTTATAGTCATTCCTCCAACCACATTAAATAACTTATTTGAATTTGATACAGATTTTGAATTGGCAATGAAAGAATATCGTGCTGCTTTTGGAAACAGTTTGTATATCGCTGCCAGCCGCCGTTACCAGGGCGATGACAACAAATATTTATTTCAAATTGAAAAACTTTCATCAGCCTTACAAATATCTATGGTGGCTGTTAATGATGTGCATTACCATAAGCCAGCCCGCCGTCAATTGCAGGATATTGTAACCTG
>JBKJPN010000227.1:0-7024 GCA_046595125.1 Ferruginibacter sp. | reverse complement strand
CAATATTCACAGGTTCCATCAGATGTAATACAAGAGATGATGACATGATCACCCTTTTTAAAATTAGTGACGGAAGTTCCTACTTCTTCAATTATGCCAACACCTTCATGGCCCAATGTTGTGCCCGGTTTCACTGAGGGTGTTTTACCGTGTAAGATGCCTAAGTCGGTTCCGCAGATAGTCGTCTTTATAACTTTCACCAGTGCATCCGTTGACTTTTCAATAACAGGTTTCGGTATTTCTTTTAACGCTATTTTGCCAGGTCCATCATATACTAAACCTTTCATTGTTACATGTTTGTTTACACCTGTTTTTATTCGCTCTTGCGTGTTTGAAACTTCCGCATTCTTATCAACTGTAGTTGTCATTATTTTTTATTTTTACTTGCCGGAAAAATTGTTTTATACTTTTTCAGATACCCTTGTTATAATAGTGTCACCTAATGATTTTAATTTTAAAAAAAATGATTCTTATCACCCATTTTAAAATTCATTTGATAATCAGAACAGTTTTTCTTTTATAATTTCGGGTGTTGCAGGATCAACCAAACCATAATTATGCGACACTAATTTTTTATTCTTATTACCATATTCTAAACGGTTCAGCAAATGGGAGATTAAAGCAATATGCGCTTCATGCTTGTTGCCTGCATTTACCACAAACCATGGCGCATCCTTGAAATTTGTTTTCAACAACATTTCATCACGGGCATCTGAATAATCTTTCCAGTGCTTTTGCGCCACCTTGTCTATCGGGCTTATTTTCCACTGCTTCAGCGGGTCTTTCCTGCGGTCATCTAATCTTTGTTTTTGTTCCTTTTTGCTGATATCCAGATAATATTTCAGAATAATAAAGCCTCCTTCAACCAGGCCATTCTCAAATGATTCTACCTCCGAGAAAAATGATTTATATTCTTTACCGGTGCAAAAGCCCATAACTTTTTCGACACCCAAACGGTTATACCAGCTCCTGTTGAAAAGAACAAATTCTCCTGAAACCGGCAAGTGAGCAGTGTAACGCTGAAAGTACCATTCCCGTTCCTGGCGTTCAGTAGGCTTACCCAAAGCCACTACTCTTGTTTCCCGTGGGCTGAGGTGTTTAATGATTCTTTTTATCGTTCCGTCTTTGCCGGCTGCATCTCTTCCTTCCAGTATTACGAGGAGCTTAAGATCAGAAGCAATGACTTCCTTTTGCAACTTCACCAACTCTATAAGGAGTTCATGCAATATTTTTTTATTTTTCTTTTTTTTCTTTTTTTTTATGTCTGCATCATCAGCTGCTGCTTGGGTTCCCATAACTTGATTTAATATTGAAAAAATGAGTTAATATTTTCTATCCATTTGTAAAGTTCCTCAAACACCGCCCCCTCTTTATTACATAATCTTTTAAAGAAGTTATAATATTCACACTTATACAATATGCTGTGTAATCTAAGACCGGGAGAGAAGGATAAAAGGGCTATATCGTTCATTGGGCAAAAACAGTCGGCGGAGTGAGTTATTTCCCATAGAGAATTAAACCTTACTGAAATTGCTTTCAAATTACAGTGCAGCATATTTATCAAATTAATTTAAAAAAATAATATGCAGCCATGCCCGGCAAACAAGACAAGCCTATCTCTGTTGAACCAATGCGGATTTGAAGGATTGTGTTGCAGGAACTTTGTCCAGAGTACGTATGCCATGGATGCAGCGCCCAACGGTAAGCCCGGGTGACCACTGTTGGCTTTTTGCATGGCATCAACAAAAAGAAACCTGATTGTGTTGATGGATAGTTGATCAAGTTCCTGCTGACTTAGTATTGTGTCGTTTTTTAAATGCATACTTTTTTCTTTGCTTTTTCTATCCCTATAAAGTAGCACATTATTATTTGTATAATTGTTATGTGTTGTTACATAATTCACACTGTCTGGAGTTAAAGCAAATTACTGGTGAACATTATTTTTCGGAGAAAGGGTAATAATTGGTAACTGCTAATTCGATTTCTTTCCTCATTTTAGTTAATGGGTTATTGTGCAGTTCCAGTTAAGAAGGTATAAAATAAAAAAAGCCTAAATTCTTCCAAATAAGAATTTAGGCTTAGTATCGGGGAGCAGACTTGAACTGCCGACCTTCGGGTTATGAATCCGATGCTCTAACCAGCTGAGCTACCCCGACATCCGGATTTAAAAGTATCGACTTTCAAATGGGCTGCAAATATAGGCGATTTGGTTAAAAATTTTGCCCCTAAGCAGTAAGAAGTTGCTCAATTCTTTCAGAAACCTTATCTGCATTGGGTAACATGGCTTTTTCTAGAACAATATTCATGGGTACTGCGGGTAAATTAAGAGCGCCGAAGACCTCCACAGGTGCGTCCAAGTAGCGAAAACAAGCTTTTGAAATGCGCCCGGCCAAAGACTCGGCAAAGGAATTATCTTGCTGCTCCTCGGTTAGTATTAAACATTTGCCGTGTTTTTTTACTGTGGCAAATACCAGTTCTTCATCCAAAGGAAATAGAGTACGCAGATCAACAATTTCAACTTTGCCATCAAAGTTTTTGGCAGCTGCTTTTGCCCAGTACACACCCATGCCATAAGTTATAACACAGCAACTTTCACCTTCATTTACCATATCACTATCGGCCTGTAAAACAATATTGGCTTTACCCAATGGTATTACATAGTCACGTGATGGTTCAGCAGTCTTTGCTTCTTCGGTACTTGGAACTTTACTCCAGTACAAACCTTTATGTTCCAGCATCACCACTGGGTTAGGATCTAAGAAGGCCGCTTTCAGCAAGCCCTTCATATCGGCTGCATTAGAAGGATAAACAATTTTAATTCCCTTGATAGTAAGCAAAGTGCTTTCTATGCATCCGCTGTGGTAAGGTCCGCCGCCTCCATAAGCGCCAATAGGCACTCTTATTAAAGTTTGCACCGGAAATTTACCACAACTTAAATAACAACTCTTCGAAATTTCTGTTACCAACTGGTTCAGCCCCGGATAAATATAATCGGCAAACTGAATTTCTACAATTGGTTTTAAACCCACTGCACTCATACCCACCGTTGATCCGATGATATAGGCTTCCTGTATGGCAGTATTAAAAACACGGTGGTCGCCAAACTGTTCAGCCAGTGTTGCTGCTTCCCTGAAAACGCCACCCAGCCTGCGGCCTACATCCTGTCCGTACAACAATGCTTCGGGGTAATCTTCCATAATTTCACGTACGGCAAAAAGGGCTGCATCAACCATCATTATTTTTTCTCTGTTGGCAGGTTCCCTTTCTCCGGTTTCTTTGGTAATGGGTGTGGGTACAAAAACAAAATCACTTACTGTTGATGGATTGGGTTCGGGTGCTGCCGTTGCTCCCTGAAAATGATGCGCTACTTCTTTAGCGGTTTCAGTTTCTATAGCTGCCACTGTTTCTTCGGCAATGCCCAGTTCCAGTAATTTGTTACGAAGTTTTGGAGCCGGATCATCTTCGGCATGCTTTGCCAAATCTTCCTCGGTTCTGTAAAATTCTTTACGAACACCACTGGTGTGATGACCAAGTAATGGCACTCTTGCATGAACCAAAAACGGATGACGTTCTTTACGTACTTCATCCACTACATTTTTCATCACTTCGTAACTCTGTAAAAAATCGCTCCCATCAATGCTGATGCGTTTGATGCCCTTAAAACCTTTTACCATTTCGTTGGCATTGGTTGTTCGGGCTTCTTCTGATGTTACGCTGATGCCCCATCCATTATCCTGCACCAAATATATTATTGGTAACTGATGCAAGGCGGCAAACTGAAACGCTTCGCTCACTTCCCCTTCGGTAACTGAGGCATCGCCCAACGAACAAACAACCACGGGCAGTTCACCATTTACGCCTTTCTTTAATTTATCTGATTGTATTCGTTCTAAAAATTTAATGCCTTGCGCAACACCAGTTGTAGGAATCGCTTGCATACCAGTAGCGCTGCTTTGGTGAATAATGTTCGCTTTGTCATCGCCCTTATAATTAGGATGCGAATAATATTCCCGCCCGCCTGTAAAAATATCGTTGCCTTTGGCTAAAAGTTGCAGCATAAGGTCGTAGGGCGAAAACCCAAGGCCCAGTAAGATACTTTCATCGCGGTAATAGGGGCTTACATAATCGCAGGGCAGCAATTGAAATGCAGTGGCTAACTGAATAGCTTCGTGGCCACGACTGGTAGAGTGAACGTATTTGCAAATTTGACGGTTGTCTTCATAAGTATCTGCCATGTTTTTGGCCGTACACATTAACCGGTATGCCTTCAATAAAATATCAGTATCAATCATTTGAAATATCAGTGTAAATAAAAAAAAGTATGAGTAAAGGTATAAATAAAAAAATCGCTGAAAGAGAATTACAGCGACACAAACTAACTGACTAAGTTTTCGTTACTTTACCTCGACAGAAAACAGGCTTTGTTTTTCTATAAACCCCTCCAACACATCGCCAGTAACACATTCGCCAACGCCGGCAGGAGTACCGGTAAAAATCAAGTCGCCAATATTCAATGAAAAATAATTGGATATATTTTCAATGATTTGATCGATGCTGAATATCATTTGACTTGAATTAGCTTCCTGTACTTTTTCGTTGTTTTTTAGCATCGAAAAATTAATACTGGCACGGTCAAATTGCGGCGTTAATTGAATAAACTTACCAACCACAGCGGAATTGTCAAATGCTTTTGCTTTTTCCCAAGGCAGGCCTTTCTTCTTCAGTTCATCCTGTACATCACGTGCTGTAAAATCAATCCCTACAGTTACAGCGTCATAATAATTGCTGGCATGTTTTTCCTGAATATATTTTCCGTTTTTGCTAACTCTTAATACAATTTCACATTCGTAGTGCAATTCATTAGTGAATTCGGGATAATAAAATGGCGTATGGTTTTGCAGCAGCGAACTCTTCGGCTTCATAAATATCACAGGCTCATCGGGAATGCTGTTATTTAGCTCCTTTATATGATCTGAATAATTACGGCCAACACAAATAATCTTCATATATCGCTTTTTTGGGGTAGTTCGATTATGACACAAATATAGTCTAATGACTAAAATAAAACAATTATATGTAATCTATTAGGTAATTATTTCGAGATAGAAACCTTGTTAAAGGCAGTCATTGTGATCTCTATCCCAGTCGTGACAAAGCTTTCCAGCACTTCAACACACTTTTCAATTTTTAACTTTACAACAGGTTCTTCTTCTTTCAACCATTTACTTAATACGAAATCAGCTTGCATTCCCTTCGGATAATTATTGCCAATTCCAAAACGCAGTTTTGGGTATTTATCAGTACCCAGTATATTTTGTATATCCTTTAGTCCATTATGTCCGGCATCGGTACCGCTTGATCGCAGTCTGATCTTATCAAGCGGCAAAGCCAAATCATCCACAATGGTTAATGTATTTTCAACAGGCACTTTGGTCTTCTCTTGCCAATATTTAAATGCCCGGCCGCTAAGGTTCATGTAAGTTGTTGGGCAAATACAAATAATTTGCTTGCCTTTAAATTTCACTTCGGCAACATAGGCCAGCCTGTCCACTTTAAATGTACCACCATGTTTTAAAACAAATGCATTCACCACATCAAAACCAATATTGTGTCGGGTATTTGCATACTCGTTTCCAACATTACCCAATCCAACAAAAAGAAATTTAGACATAGAACATGCATTGTGAGACGCAAGTAGTGAGACCTGAGACGTGAATATTTTCCTCACGACTCATGTCTCACCACTTACAATAAAGAATTAAGCATCTGTTGCAAATCCGCATCGGTTTTAACCAATACATCACGGGCTTTGCTACCCTGGCTTCCACCAACAATTCCCGCTGCTTCTAATTGATCCATTAAACGGCCAGCACGGTTGTAGCCCAGCTTCATTCTGCGTTGCAATAAAGAGGTACTACCTACTTGGCTGGCAACAATAAGTCTGGCTGCATCTTCAAACAAGGCGTCTTTATCATTGAGGTCAAAATCTTTTCCATCCATATCTTTTTCATCAATATACTCTGGTAATAAAAATGCCTGCGGATAACCACGCTGAGCACCGATAAAATCAACTATTTTATCAACTTCGGGTGTATCAACAAAAGCGCATTGCAAACGTACAATATCGCCGTTGTAGCTGATGAGCATATCGCCTTTTCCAATTAACTGCTCGGCACCGCCGGCATCTAAAATGGTACGACTGTCGATTTTACTGCTCACTTTAAACGCAATACGTGCTGGGAAGTTTGCTTTAATGGTACCCGTAATAATATTAACCGACGGCCTTTGTGTAGCAATGATTAGGTGAATACCTACTGCCCGGGCCAACTGCGCCAAACGGGCAATGGGCATTTCAACTTCTTTACCAGCCGTCATAATTAAATCGGCAAACTCATCAACCACCAAAACAATGAAAGGCAGAAACTGATGCCCTTTTTCGGGGTTTAGTTTACGGCTTACAAATTTCTCATTGTATTCTTTTATATTTCGGCAACCAGCTTCTTTCAGCAGGTCGTACCGGTTGTCCATCTCAATACAAAGTGCATTTAAAGTATGAACCACTTTTTTGGTATCGGTAATAATAGCATCTTCTTCGCCGGGTAATTTAGCCAGAAAATGATTTTCAATTGTTTTGTAAATACTCAGCTCCACTTTTTTAGGATCAACCAAAACAAATTTTAATTGCGACGGATGTTTTTTATACAACAACGAAACCAGAATAGCATTTAACCCAACTGATTTACCTTGTCCGGTGGCACCAGCCATTAACAGATGCGGCATGCTAGCCAGATCAACAATAAAGTTTTCGTTATCTATCTTTTTACCGATAGCAATGGGTAACGAAAAATTGTTTTTCTGAAATTTTTCTGATGAGAGCAAGGTCTTCATGCTCACCATACTCTTTTTTGCATTGGGAACTTCAATACCGATGGTTCCTTTACCGGGGATGGGTGCAATGATTCGTATGCCAAGCGCAGCAAGGCTTAAGGCAATATCATCTTCCAGATTTTTAATCCTAGATATA
>JBKJPN010000121.1:0-16022 GCA_046595125.1 Ferruginibacter sp. | reverse complement strand
TAGATTTTCGAGTCGCTTATATTCTAAAGAGCTTGTCCCAAAATTCAATAGCATACCAACCTCAACATTATATGCTTCTAAATAATTTCTTGCCTGCGCAAAATGAACGGATTGTAATTCCGTCAATGCTTTTAACTCCACGCAAATCAACCCTTCAACAAAAAAATCTACCCTCCTTTCGCCTATCTGTTCTCCATCATAAAATATCGGCATCTCAAATTCTCTCACAAACTCCAATCCCCATTTTCGAAATTCAATGGCCAATGCCCGTTGATAAATCACTTCCTGAAATCCATTGCCTAAAGCGGAATGAACTTTCATAGCAGCTCCAATTATCTTCTTTGTTACTTCTTCATATCTAAACCCCGACATAAAAATGATATTTTCAAGTTAAAGTTCTTCAATCCTTCTAATCCTAACCATCGTCCCAAACCTGCCTGCAGGCAGGCAGGTCCCCGTTCAGACAAATTAAAAAACCCGGCAACTTGTGCCGGGTTTAACTATATAGTATAATACAATAGCAACGAAGGCACGTCATTTGACTATGCTCCACCACCAACTGTTATTATTTGTATTAATTATCTTCATTGTTATTGCAAATATGAAAACAAATTCCTGAACAAAAAAACTTATTTTGTAATTCCTTAAAATTTTACACAATGCTGATACAACAGAAACTGGATGGAAGCAAAGGTTCCTTTTATTTTGAAGAAGATGGAATTGGACTTGCCGAAATGACTTTTTCCCTGGCTGGAACCGAATTGATGATTATTGACCATACTGAAGTTTCTGACGCACTTAGCGGGAAAAATGTGGGTTATCAGCTTTTGAAAACTAGCGTGGAATATGCCCGAGCAAACAATATGAAAATACTTCCCCTTTGCCCATTTGCAAAAGCCATGATGGAAAAGCGTATAGATGAATTTGGAGACGTACTCAGGCGTAATTAAAGTAACTTTATAAAATGAACATCATCATATTTGGCGCAACAGGAACAGTTGGTAAACAATTAGTGCAACAGGCATTATTTAATGGCCATCATGTAAAAGCATTTGGAAGAAATGTTTATACCACTGACTATTTACAAACTGAAAATTTAACGCTAGTGCAGGGCGCTTTGTTTGACGAAGGCGAAGTCTGTCATGCCATAAAAGGATGTGATGCCGTAATGTCTGCCATAGGTGGAGACAGGGATGGCACTGACAAAGCAAGAACGTTGGGTATGAAAAACATCATCAAACAAATGCAAAAAGCCGGTGTAACAAGAATCATTGCAGTTGGAGGTTCAGGGATATTAAATGCCGATGAAAACACTTTATTGATTGACCATGAAGATTATCCAAAGCAATACATCGCCGTCGGAAAAGAACATCAAAAAGCATACGAATATTTAAAAGAAAGCGATTTAGACTGGACTATAGTTGGGTCGCCGGAAATAATCGACGATGGCCCAACCGGCAGTTTCATAACTAAAGCCGATTACGAACCCGAACCTAACAAATACAAAATAAATGCCGGCGACCTTGCCATGTTCATGCTAAACGAACTGCAAAGAAATGAGTTTATCGGGCATCGGGTTGGTATTTCTAACTAATAGCAGTTCTACAGGATTGATGAACGGCAATATAGCATTACCAATATCGCCAATCCGCTGACCTGTCAATCGGATTAACACTTACATTTGTCAACTCAAATAACCAAATCTAATCAACATGAAAAAGTTCCTTTTCCTTGTATTACTATTAAGTTCTGGTAAACTCTTTTCCCAGGATGCCGTTCAATACCAATTACCACCCAAAGGAATTTACGACCTGGTAATGGCCAAGCCAACACCCGGTGTTAGTTTCGATAATAAAGGCAACTGGATGTTGATTATGGAACGCAGCAGCATGCCAGGCGTGGAAGAACTCGCACAGCCTGAGTTACGCATTGCCGGCTTGCGCATCAATCCGAATAATTTTTCGCCCAGCCGCTCTGGTTTTTCAACAGCGTTATCATTGAAGAATATTAAAACAGGTGTGGAAACTCCAATAACTGGTTTACCAGCAAATTTAAAAGCCGGCAATTTTTCCTGGAGTCCTGCTGAAGATAAAATAGCTTTTACCAATACCACCAACAACGGTGTTGATTTGTATATCATCAGCATACCAACTAAAAAAGCGACTAAAATAAATAAGGCAGTGGTAAACACAGTTATGGGCAACGCCTTCGACTGGATTGATAACAACAGCATCCTGTACAAATCAGTTTATAAACCTTTAAATCAACTGGCGCAAAAACCATTGGCACCCAAAGGTCCGGTTGTTCAACAAAACTTAGGCAAAGTGGCTGCCAGCCGTACTTATCAGGATTTAATTAAATCGCCTTACGACGAAGTACTGTTTGAATTTTATGCAACCACACAACTGGTAAAAAATGTTAATGGTGTAGAAACTCAAATTGGTATTCCAGCTATTTACAGCAGCGTAGATTTATCTCCCGATAAAAAATATTTTTTACTTGAACGAATCGATAAGCCTTTCTCTTATTTAGTGCCGGCAGGAGGTTTCAACAGCAGCATGCTAATTGCCGATGCTAACGCAAAAATTTTAAAGTTGTTGGTTAAGTTACCTTCCAGCGAATTAGCACCAACTGGTTTTGATAATGTATTGAATGCCCCACGTCGCTTTAGCTGGTTCGATAATGAACCAGCCACCATTTCCTGGATTGAACCGTTAGACAGCGGAATCATGAAAAAAAACATCAAACATCATGATGCAGCATACACACTTTCAGCACCCTTCACAGGCACGCCCAAAGAAGTTGCCAAAAGCGAAATGCGCATGTATGGCGTTAGCGATATCAACAGCACCATGCTTTTTATTACCGAAGGTTCGCAGGCAAAACAACGCCGTAAACTTGTAAATGTAAACCCTGCAACCGGTGCTGCTGATGTATTGTACGACCGCAGTACTAATGATGCTTACGGCGATCCTGGCTCTCCCATCACCGAAGAAAATAAATACGGACGTAATACCATTAAGTTTGTAAATGGCACTACTATGTACATGCGTGGAAACGGCGCTTCTGATAAAGGAGATCTTCCTTTTTTAAATACATTCGATATCAAATCAAAAGAAACAAAAGAACTCTGGCGCTGTAAAGAAGGATTTTACGAATCGGTTAGCCAGGTTTTAGATTACGACAAGTTAATAGTAATAACGAACCGCCAAAGCCAGACAGAGCAACCGAACTATTATATCAACGATATTAAAAATAGTACAACCAAAGCCATCACCGCTTTTCCCGATCAACAACCAGGAATGCGTGGTATAACTAAACAAAAAATTACCTACAAACGCAAAGACGGCATTGATTTAGCTGCTGACCTTTATTTACCTAAAGGGTACGACCCCGCCAAAGATGGCCCATTGCCGGTTATTATGTGGGCTTATCCACGTGAGTTTAAAAGTGCTGCCGATGCATCGCAGATACGAGGAAGCAAATACACTTTTTCCAGAGTGGGTTATGGCTCGGTTGTTTTTTGGGCCACACAAGGTTATGCAATCATGGACAATACCGAATTTCCAATTGTTGGCGAAGGTGATAAAAAACCCAATGATAATTTTGTAGATCAGTTGCAATGGAGTGCGCAGGCCGCCATTGATAAAATTGCCGATATGGGTGTTGGCGACCGTAACCGTGTTGCAGTAGGCGGTCACAGTTATGGTGCATTTATGACTGCGAATTTACTTGCACATGGCAATTTATTTAAGGCCGGTATTGCCCGCAGTGGCGCTTACAACCGCACCCTCACTCCATTTGGTTTTCAAAATGAAGAACGCACTTACTGGGAAGCACCGGATCTTTATTTTAACATGAGTCCTTTTAGTTTTGCAGATAAGATAAAAACACCTTTGTTGATGATACATGGCGAAGCCGATAACAATCCGGGTACTTTCCCTATCCAGAGTGAACGTTTGTACAATGCCATTAAAGGCCATGGAGGAACGGTGCGTTTTGTACAATTGCCCTTCGAAAGCCATGGTTATGCTGCTAAGGAAAATATTTTGCACATGCTTTGGGAGCAGGACCAGTGGCTGAATAAATATGTTAAGAATTCGAAGTAAATAACACCATTAATGAAGGGCTGGTTTTGCAACCAGCCTTTTTTATTTTGTTTGCAGCAGTTGTATTTTGATTGAACTGCAGCGGATACACTTCGTTAAAAAGCATATCATTGGGCAACCCTTGTAACGTTGTAGATCATCAGTCAATTACAATCTTAACTATATTTGAACCACTTTAATTAGAGCTGTAAATACAAAAATCACAAATATTTAATTAAATGCTAACGCTCAATTACGTTTACACAAGAGAAGACTACTCAGAGTTCTTTAACTATATGCTGCTACATGCGCCTGGAAAAAAAATGGCCAAAATAAAAAGCCACCTCAAGTATTTTTTATACTTTTCTTTTTTGTTGTTGCTGATAAAATTATCATCTGGAGGGGCTTTCGACATTTATTTCTATTTCAGCATTGGCATGTTAGCTATGATATATATCCTTCCGTTGTTCACTTTAGAAAGCTCCTATGCAAAACTCATTCAGCAGTTTACGACAAACCCGCTAAATGAAAATATATTCAGCGAATGCCAAGTCAGCATTTCGGAGCAAGGAATTTTTGCTCGAACAGATTTTGCTGAAACAAAATATAATTGGAGCAGTATTGTTAAAAAAGAAGAGAATAAAAATTTCTACTTTTTGTATATTACTACAGAGCAGTCTATTCAAATACCTAAAAGGTCTTTAAGATCGGAAACTGAGAAAAAACAACTGGAGAATTTCTTTGGGCAGCAACTTTCATTTAATGCCGAAGTGGGGCATCTGGTGAAAGAATAACAGTTGTCGGCTTTAGATTACGCAAAGCACAGCCATTTATTATTTGCTGATACCATCTACCCTTTTAATTACTTGACAGGCTAAAAAATGCACTTTTTATTTGTCACTAATTTTTTAGTAAAAATACAGCCGAACTTGTTTTGTACTATGAAAAGAAACAGTTTCGGGTAGAGATTGAGTATGCGGTTGATGAAATTGTAATGGCCATTGCAGCGTACTAATTAAAAGATATTAATGGTTTTAGCCCGCAAATATTTACGTCTGCCGTTAACTATGCGATTCAAAACAAAGTACATCTGCAGGAAGCATTGGCATGGGCCGACAAAGCTATTTCATTAACAAAAAATTTTAATCCGCAAAGTTTAAAAGCAGCTTAGCTAACGGCATTGGGCAGACCGGCCGAGGCGAATAAGATGATGACCGATGCCTTACCCAATGCAAAAGAAGTACAGATAAATGCATACGGATACCAAATATTAAATGCATGTAACACTGATATGGCCTTTGAAATATTTACCCTCAACGAAACTAAATTTCCAAAAAGTGCCAACGCCTTCGACAACTTGGGGAGAAGCTTACTTTAAAAAAGGAAATAAGAAAAACGCAATTGCCAGCTTTAAGAAGGTCTTGAGTTTAAATCTGGAACCTAATGTAAAAGCAAACTCCAAGAAATTTTTACAGTAATTGGGAGTTAATTAACAATACACTCTGAAAAATAATTTGTTATCAGGAAGCTTTAAGGTTCAAAACAAAATTTTAACATTAAAGCTTCCTGTCTAATGCTTGTTTGGCATAATTTTTTCCATCTTTGTACCAAACATTACACTTGAAGCAAACTTTACTTTTCACATTCATATTATGTTCTCTTTTTGCAAAAGCCCAGCAAGTTGAAAGCATTTACGTAAACCTGTATACCGACAGTCTTAAAAAAGGTACTTTTAACTATATAAACATTGATGGCAAACTTTCGAATGGCAAATACCTTCCGCTAGATAGTACGCAAATAATTTTTACGGCATCTGCAGGTAAATTTAACGGCAACAGTTTATGGATTGACCGAGATATTACAACTGATAAAGTAAACATAAAAGTTACCCTAAGGCAAAATCCGGCAGTTGTAAAAGAATTTACCATCTACATAAAACAAATGCCCGACCCCGAATTGAAGACCATGGATGAAATCATGAACAAATCAAAAAACAAAAAAAGAAACTAAATAATTACAAACCACAAACAAAATGCCCAGTAAATCAACAATGATTTGCCGGGCATTTTTATTGGTCTGACGCCCTCGTCTGACAAATATTTAATACACAGTCAGACGAGGACGTCAGACTGTGTATTACGCAAATTTCTTGGCATCTTCCAAAAACTTAGCCAATCCTATATCAGTTAATGGATGTTTTAATAAACCTAAGATAGAATCTAACGGACAGGTACAAACATCGGCACCAGCCTCGGCACATTTAATAATATGCATTGGATTTCGGATAGAAGCGGCTAATATTTCAGTTTTGTATCCCTGTATAGAAAATATCTGGCGCATCTGGTGAATGAGTTCTATTCCATCCCAACCACTATCATCTATACGGCCAATAAAAGGAGATACATAAGTTGCACCTGCCTTGGCAGCTAAAATCGCCTGACCCGAACTGAAAACTAGCGTACAGTTTGTTTTAATGCCATTATCGGTAAACCATTTCAATGCTTTAATACCATCTTTAATCATCGGCACTTTAACTACAATGTTAGGGTGAATGGCCGCCAATTTCTTTCCCTCGGCAACAATACCGTCAAAATCGGTTGAAATAACTTCTGCACTAATATCGCCATCTACCAGTTCGCAAATGGTTTTGTAGTGCGCCATTACAGCCTCTTCGCCTTTAATACCCTCTTTAGCCATTAACGAAGGGTTAGTGGTAACACCATCTAAAATTCCAAGATCATTTGCTTCTTCAATTTGAGCCAGATTGGCGGTATCAATAAAAAATTTCATGATTTATTTATTATTTATGATTTAAAAAGTTAGTTGCTGCGCAAAAATAAAATAATTGACAGGTTAAACCGACAAGTTTTTATACAATAATAATAACATTTTGAAACTGATCAGCCCGGATAGCTCTAAATCCCCTACCACAAAGAGTTTGGGGCATAAAAAATGGCAAGTTACTTACATCGCACCGCTCAACCATCTACCCTTGCTACCTTCCGGTCCTGGGGGAGTTCAATAGGAGCTGGTCGTATAAGACTTGCCGAGGCAAAGATAGGGAAATTGTTTGAAGGTTTTGGAATTGGAAATAGGTAATTTGGAATTTGTAATTGGCGATTAAGTCACATAGCTATCTGAAAAAAAAAGTAGATATTTTGCCATGATTTTATCTCCCAGTATCCAGCATCCACCAACTAAAAACTAATCCCCGGCCTGTCTGTCCTTGATTTTATTTTACCAACACCAATCAATTGATCAGTTCTATCAGTGAATGATTTATAATACATCAGAATGGTGTACTCATTTTCTGTCTCCCAATAATCTCCCTCCAAGTCACGTTTTTGGGTAGGATCATTTTTATCAACCGCTATATAAGTATAATTATAATAACCTTGTTTTAAAAAAGCCGTGCATTCGTACATCCCCTTTTCCGCATTAAAGACCATTTTAGTTTTATCGTTAAACTCATAATTGGTTAATTGGCCTGCTAGATAAATATCTTTATCGGCGTATGCTGTGCCATTTGGGGCAGCCAGATTAAAATGAACCGTTGCAAAATCGCCCTGCCAGTATGGATTAATGGATTCATAGGTTTCCACCAAATACATGCCATTCAAATCACGGAAATAAACATAGCGCTGTGCAGTACGGTCTGCATCTGGAAATAAAAACATTTCAGTAGATGTTTTTGTATAGTTTGCTCTTTCTACCCGATCGCTTTGCAGGCGAAAGCTTCGCAGGTCGAGCCAACGCCACTCTTTACCCCCCGGAAAAATGCAGTTATTATCGGTGTTGTATTCCAACAAATTACTTCTTACAAAAGTTGGTTTAATATCTTTTAATGCGTTGTCCCAGCGGTTGTTTTGCAGTATCACCACTTTTATTTGTTGCGCCGCACTAAAAGTATTGAGGCCGTTTATGTTTGCATTAAACTGAATTTTTTGATGCGTTTTGTACAACGATGGCGTAAAAGGCTGTTGCACCTGCCCTGCTAACGCAGCTTTTTGATCCAACACCAGCAAACGTCTTGTAAACGCCAGTTTAGAGGTATCGCCATCCAGATAAACCTTTAACATATAATTGCCACTCATAGTTAATGTAGTGTTGCGATCGGGCAAAATGGCCTGGTAATGCGTATAACGCCTTAAAGCAATCGACGAATAACGGTATGTGCCAATACGCTGTTGTGTAAATCCTTTTGTGTATAAAAATGGACTTATTTCTACCGGTGTCCAGTTGTAATCGCAAAGCTGAAAACTGTAGTAGTAACTTTTTACATTCCCATCCAAGTCATCAAAATTAAGTTCCATTTGATCACCACTGTTCATTTTAAAAACCGGCAACGATAACTGATCACCATACATATGAAAGCGCACGGCTTTAATATTATCTTTAAAAATGTACTCGGGATTTTGGGAAAAAGAGGATAAAGTAAATAAGGTATATAAAGTAATAAGGAAGATTTTTTTTGGTCCAAACTTTATTACTCTTTTCAACATCGTTGCATCGCCCTCTTGTACAGCATCGCATATTTCAACTTTTCCCATGTTATGTTTAATCATACGTTTAAATAAAATACATTTGTAAGATAGCAAAAAATATACCGATTGAATGTTTCAGGGTTTATAGCAAAACGGATTGCCTTCAACAGGCAAAAAACTTTTTCGAGGTTTATCATCAGGCTTGCCATCAGCGCAACGGCGATTAGCGTGGCTATTATGATAGTTGCCATGAGCTTTGTAAACGGTTTTCAGCAAGTCATTAGCAATAAAGTTTTTAGTTTTTGGGGACATATACGGGTGCAACAAACCATTGAAAACCGGGTAAGTATTGCCGAGGAATTTCCCATCAGCAAAAACGATACTGTAGAAAGATTTTTAAAAAGATTACCCCAGGTAAAATCTGTTGAGCGGTTCGCTACCAAATCGGCCATTATAAAAAGAGATGCCGATATTGAAAGTGTTTTGTTAAAAGGTGTAGATGCAGATTTTGATTTTAACCGCCTGCAACCCTTTTTGCAGGAAGGTAAATGGCTATCATTTAAAGACAGCGGATACAGCAGCGAAATAAATATATCATCCTACACAGCCAACCAGCTAAAAGCAAAAGTAAACGACAGTGTATTTGTTTTCTTCTTTAGAGAAGATGGCAGTAAAACAGCACGCTGGCTTACCATTGCCGGCATTTATAAAACTGCTATTGAAGAGTATGATAAAAACTTTGCACTGAGCGATATTAACCTAATCCGCCGCCTCAACAATTGGGAGCCGGATCAAATAGGCGGCTATGAAATTTTTTTAAAAGATTATAAAGTAATTGATTCAGTTGATAATTTTATTTATGCCGAACTGCCGCAAACCTGGTACAGCCGGAGTATAAAAGAAATTTATCCGAATATTTTTGACTGGCTTGGGTTACAGGGGCAGATTAAAACTATTTTACTGGTAATAATGATTATAGTAGCGGTAGTAAACCTGATAACCTGTCTCATTATTTTAGTACTGGAACGAACCCGTATGGCAGGCATATTAAAAGCACTGGGCGCATCCGACTGGCAGGTGCAACTGATATTTTTATACAATACTTCGGTAATTGCAATAACAGGTATTATTGCCGGCGCTATTTTAGGATTGGGCATCTGCTGGCTGCAGGAAGCAACCGGTTTTATTAAACTAAATGAAGAAGCCTATTATATGAATGCAGCCCATGCCGATGTGGTTTGGTGGCAGGTGCTGCTGGTTTGCTTTGGCACGCTGGCGATTTCGTTCGCAACATTAATTATTCCAACTTTGCTGATAAAGAAGATAAAACCTGTAAAAGCGATACAATTCAGGTAGCTTTTATTTTAAATGCGATAAAATAATGCCGGTTGCCACCGCTGCATTTAACGATTCCGCCTCTCCAATTTTAAGAATGGCTATTTTTTCGTGAACAAGTTTTAAAACTTCGTCACTAACTCCGTTTGCTTCATTACCTATCACAATAATTCCTTCGATAAGCTTTCCTGCCTTTTTTATGTCTTTGCCATCAAGTGAAGCAGAAAATATTTTTATCTGTTTATTATTTTTCAGCCACACGGGTAAATCGGTATAAACAATATTTACCCTGCCCAAACTACCCATGGTACTTTGCACTACTTTAGGATTATACATATCAGCAGTGCCAGCGGCACAAATTATATCGGTTATACCAAACCAGTCGGCAATACGGATAATAGTACCCATATTTCCCGGATCTTGTATGGCATCCAGCGCAAGTGTAATTTTATTTGAAAGCTGTATCTCAAAATTTTGTGTTCGTTTTTCAAAAACCGCCAGCACACTATGCGATGTTGTTAAGGCTGATATTTTTTTAAGTTCAAAATCTTCGACAACTTGAACAACAGTGTCAGTATAGCTTTCCAGTATTTTTTGGTGGCCATCAATCCAACTTTGCAATGCTAACAGCTCTTTGCATACGAATTTCCCTCCTGTCAAAAGTTCTGTAACTACCTTTGGTCCTTCTGCAATAAAAAGATTAGACTCATCTCTGAATTTTTTGTGCGAAAGGTTTTGGATATATTTGGTATGTGTTTTGCTTAACATTGGTGCTTTTATAAAATTTTATGCCCTTCAACCCACAAAATAAATACAATCTTTTGGGCCAGTTTAAATACCTGGTTTTGGTTTGCCTGTTACTTGCATCCTGCTATATTCCTAAAAAATATCAAAAAGGCAAACCGTTTGTTACTAAAAATAATATCGAAGTTAAGGGAGGAAATTTTACCAAGGAAGAAAGAGCCACATTAAAGCAACGCCTGAACGCCCAGTTAGATGATAGCAGCAAGATAAAGCAGGTAGATAAATTGTTCATCCGTCACCTCATCATCAGTCCGCCTGTTTATGACAGTAACTCAGCAGCCAAATCTACCCGTAACATGGAAACGTCTATGATGCACCTTGGTTATTACAAGGCAAAAGCATCTTTTAGTACCGATACCAACTATGTAAATGATCAGCAAAGAATTCATGTTAATTATATAGTAGAAGTAAACAAGCCTACGCTGATTGATACTTTCTCTTATATTTTGCGCAAACCAGACCTTCAGAAATTGGCAGTAGAAAATATTGACAAAAGTCTGATTAAAAAAGGCAAACCTGTTACCAAAGCTGCTGTGCTTGGCGAACTAAGCAGGCTTGTTGACCTCTACCGAAATAATGGTTATTATAAATTGAGTACCGAAGAACTTGTGATGCGTGGCGATACCACTGTTGCAGCCTTAACTACCATTACCGAAGACATTTTTGAACAATTGCAATTACTGGCCGAGGCACAGCTGGCAAGGGATTCGCCTACCATTAAACTAGCAGTAGTACTTAACCCGCCACCAGACAGTACTAAACTGAAACAATATTTCATCAACAATATTATCATCTTACCCGATTACAAAAACGGCGATAAAATATCCGACAGCGGTTTAACCCTAAATTATATTACCGGCAAAAACTGTAAAACCTGTCCGGTTGATACTAACTATATCATCGGTTATCACAAATATTTGTTTAAACCTAAGTTTCTAACCCGAAATATGTTGTTGAAGAAGGGCGACCTGTACAACCAAACTGAGTTTTATAAATCGCTTAATAATTATGCCAGGGCAGGTGTTTGGCAAGGTACCAATATACTAACCGAAGAAGTATCAAAAAAAGACAGTGTACACAAAATAGACCTGATTGTGCAACTGGTGCCTGTTAAACAGTATGGGTACGAAGCCGGTGTAGAAGCAAGTTACTCTGCATCAAGCAATACAAACAGTGTTACCGCAGCCAATGCTGGCAACCTGTTGGGGCTGTCCGGCAATATTTCTTTTTTAAACCGAAACCTGCGAAAAGAAGGAATTAAAATGACAAACTCATTGCAGGCAGGTGTGGAATTTAATTTTAGGCCTGATAGTAACAACACGAAAAATCTTATCAACTCTAATGAGGTGAGTTATTCCAACAACATATCCTTTCCACGGCTGGTTTTTCCCTTCTCTAAATATAATAACAATACACGGCTAGCGGCAACAGAAACATTCATCAACACACGAGTTTCTTACATAAACCGTATCAACCTTTTTAACCTGCAGACTTTTAATTTTGCAGTTGGCTATTCGGCAACAACTAGAAAAAATAGGCAATGGATATTTAAACCGTTGAATTTTGAATTTGCCCGTTTATATAACGAAACCGACAGCTTTAAAAAGACCCTGGAAGACAACCCGTTCTTGCGATACTCCTTCAATACCGCACTGGTGGCTGGTTTAGGCATAGGATACCGCTACAATAAAATAAATCCCCGGCATAGTAACCGGCAGCACAGCATCAAAGCAAATTTTGAAGAATCGGGGTTGATTTGGGGAAGACTCGGCATTTTTAAAAAATACTTAAGGGAGTATGTTAAAATTGATGCAGAATATGTTTACTCGGCCAACCGCCCAAAATCGGCTTTTGTATTTAGAGCCTTTGGGGGTATTGGCATTGCTTTTAATAAAGACACTACGCTACCGTTTTTTAAACAGTATTTTGGGGGCGGAAGTAATAGCATGCGTGGCTGGCCGGTAAGAGGGATTGGCCGTGGAGCCCAACCGCTTGCGCCGTATGGTTCCACTTCTTTTAACGACCGCACCGGCGATCTGCAACTGGAAACCAATATTGAATACCGCTATACTATTGCCCAAATCATTCCCAATTCATTAACGCTGAGAGGTGCAGTTTTTACAGATATTGGCAATGTATGGAATTTGAGAAACACAAAACCTGGTGGTGGTATAGACAGCACTCAATTTAAATTTAAAAATTTGTATAAAGAGCTGGGAGTAGCTATTGGTACAGGTTTCAGGCTCGACTTTAATTATTTTATCGTTCGCTTTGATTTTGGCTTTAGATTTAAACGCCCCGATGTAACTGAAAACGATGGATGGCAAATACCCGATATCAATTTCAACAATCTTTTTAAAAGAGGCGAACGTATACCTGATCCACTGGATCCTACTAAAACTTACAATGATAATCGCTATAAAAAATGGCGCTACGAGAACTACAATTTAACGATTGGTATTAGTTATCCTTTTTAGATAACAAGTCAATGTTAAGTCATTTGTCATTAAGTCATTGATCTATGCACAATGACAAATGACTCAATGACTTAATGACTTACTGAATCAATGATTTCTCAAACGCTTCCAACCCAACTGCCTCTTCAATTTTAATTGCCCCAATCCTTGTTCGGCAAAGGCTGCTGAGATAGCCTCCACAACCAAGTGCAGCGCCGTAATCATTGGCAAGACTGCGGATATAAGTTCCGGTTCCGCAAATCACTTTAAAGTGTACAACCGGTAATTCAATACTGGTGATTTCAAATGATTTAATCTGGATGCTGCGAGGTTTTAACTCTACATCTACTCCCCGGCGGGCAAGTTCGTATAGAGCTACACCGTCTTTTTTTATGGCAGAATAAATGGGCGGCAGTTGTTGTATATCTCCAATAAACTGTTCGGTGGCTTTATGTAGCATATCATCCGTTAATAAAGAATAGTCTTTGGGCTGCACAGGCAAACTTTCCAGATCATAAGTAGGCGTTACAGCGCCCAATGTTATGGAGCCGGTGTATTCCTTTTCCTGCGCCATATATTCATTGATCTTTTTGGTGAACTTGCCCGTGCAAACAATCAATAGGCCTGTTGCCAGCGGATCTAGCGTGCCGGCATGGCCAATCTTTTTTACCTGAATAATGCTACGCATTTTACGCACCACATCAAATGAAGTCCAGTGCAGCGGCTTGTCTATCAAGAGTACTCTTCCTTCCAAAAAAGGTAATTGAATGGCAGGATCAATAGGAATTCTTTCTTTACGTTCTCTCTTTACCGGCTCTTCGCCGGCTTCAATAATTTTATTGGTAAAGCGTTGTCTGTATGTAGTTTTACGGGCCAAATCTTTTTTTACAAAGGTACTGATTGAAAACTCAATGGCTCACAACCTGTTAAATCGCCTGCCTAGCCTTTAGCTCTAAATATTTATTAACCGCATTAATTGTAAGTTTTTCGGGCGGCGTAAGTACAGAAAGAATTCCATGCTTTTTCAATTCCTTTACAATCAGCCTTTTTTCAAACTCAAATTTTTCGGCAATGGTTTTTATGTAAACATCTTCCACATTGGTTGCATCCAAACTAGATAACTGGTGCAACTCTGTATTTTCGAAAAACACTACCATCAGCAAATGATGCCGGGCAATGGAACGCAGGTAATTTAATTGCCTGTTCAAACCCGACATGGATTCAAAATTAGTGTACAACACAATTAAACTACGATGCTTAATGCGGTTGCGTATCTGCAGGTACAGCATTTCGTAATCACTTTCCAAAAAAGCAGTTTCCTGATTGTATAGCAATTGTAAAATATTTTCACGTTGTATGGGCTTGCGGTCGGCAGCTACCAAAGAACCCATCTTGTTTGCAAATGTCATCAGCCCTACCCTGTCTTGTTTTTGCAGACACACATTGGCCAAAACCAAGGTGCTGTTAATGGCATAGTCTAGTAAAGTAAGGCCGCCAAAAGGCATTTTCATCAACCTCCCTTTATCAATAATACAATACACTTGTTGTGACCGTTCATCAGTATAATTATTCACCATCAGCGAACCCTTTCGGGCCGTGGCTTTCCAGTTAACACTGCGGATATCATCGCCACGTACATATTCTTTTATCTGCTCAAACTCCATGCTGTGGCCAAGTTTACGCATGCGCTTGTTTCCCTGCTCGGCTTGTATGGTAGTTTGCGACAATAATTCATACTTACGCATTTGTAAAAACGATGGATACACAGCCACCACTTCTTCGGCTTCAATATTATGCCGGCGCATAACTAAACCCAGCAAAGATTTTACATAAAGTATGATTCGTCCAAAATGATATTCGCCCCGTTCCACCGGGCGCAATTTATAAATAATGTTTTTTTGCTCGCCTGCTTTAAAACGATGTTTCAGCCGCCAGTCACGTTTTTGAAACTGTTCCGGCAGTTCGTCAATGATTTCCATATTTACCGTAAACTGCATATTATTTTTCACCTGCATCTCCAGTCTGTTATCATCGCCGTTACTCAGCCTATCGGGCGTAATACGCTCTGCTGATGGAGCTTTGCTTAAAAAAAACAGGAAAATATAATCTACCAAAACCAAAATAATACTTACCAAAAATAAAATTTCGATGGCTGCATACATATCAGGTACAAAAAAAGAAACCGCAAACAAAACAATACACAGGCAGCCCAGCAAATAAAATCTGCCGGTAAGGTATAAACCACCAATGTATTTGTTTAAGCTATTCATAACGCCCAGCAACCCCCTCCGCCCCCTAAAGGGGGAACTTGGTGTATTAGATTTTTAGAGTTTTTCAATTTGTAACTATTTCCATTTAAAAGAATGTTAAACCAGCTTACTGCTCCAACTCCCCCTTTAGAGGGCCGGGGGGTGTTTACCTAGGTACTTCAATCGCTTTCAAAATTGTTTCAATTAGATCATCCGCCGTAATTCCTTCCATTTCTTTTTCGGGTGTAAGAATAATACGATGCCTTAACACATGGGGTGCCATTTCAACAATATCTTCTGGGGTAACAAAGTCGCGGCCTTTAATGGCTGCACTTGCTTTTGCCGAACGCAGTATGGCTAGTGATGCCCTTGGCGATGCACCTAAGTATAATGCCGGATTGTTGCGAGTTTCGTTTACTATACGAGCAATAAACTCCACCAACTTATGTTCAATAATGATGGATTGTATTTGGTTGCGGAAATGTCTTATTTCATGTACCGTTAATAGCTTACGAACAGTTTCAAGCAATTCGGTTTGTGTTTTACCCTGCTGGCGTTCCAGTATTTTCACTTCTTCTTCCAGTGTTGGATAACCTACTGCAATTT
>JBKJPN010000246.1:0-3765 GCA_046595125.1 Ferruginibacter sp. | reverse complement strand
TGTCCGGCTTCATCAAAAGCCATCACAATTACAGATGCACCGTATGATTTACAAATGAATGCCTGCTCAATAAATTTTTCTTCTCCCTCTTTCATGGAGATGGAATTCACAATGCACTTTCCCTGTACACATTTTAAACCGGCTTCAATAATCTCAAATTTTGAAGAATCAATCATGATGGGAATCTTCGCAATATCGGGTTCAGATTGTACCAGGTTTAAGAAAGTGGTCATAGCCTGCACGCCATCCAGTAAGGCATCATCCATGTTCACATCAATTACCTGAGCACCGTTTTCTACCTGCTGGCGTGCAACTGATAAAGCTTCTTCATACTTGTCTTCACGTATCAGGCGGGCAAACATTTTGCTGCCGGTTACATTGGTGCGTTCGCCAACATTAATAAAATTGGTTTCGGGGCGAACGATAAGTGGTTCTAATCCGCTTAGTCGTAAATATGGTTTGATTGTACTCATTTTTTGTTGAACCACTAAGGCACGAAGGCACAAAGGGGCACTAAGTTTATATGATTATTCTTTTAATCCCATCTTTCATTAATGGAACATGAAAATTTATTAAAAATCCCAATCGCTTTTTTGTCAACTTTAAATAACTCATTAATTGAGCCTCCCAAACCGGATGATAATTTTCTTGAGCTTTAAACTCAAGAATTACAAGTTGGTCAACCAAACAGTCAAGTCTTAGCCCTTCATCTATAATCAAGTCATTATAAATTATAGGTACTGCTTTTTCTCTTTCAAAACTTATTTCTCTATGTGTTAATTCATAATAGAAACATTTTGCGTAAACACTTTCCAACAGACCAGGACCAAGTTGTTTATGTATGTTTATAGCAATATCAACTACTTGTGTGGCAATCCACTCTTCTTTCTCTGATAGCTTCTGATACATACTCTTCATGTTACTTCGTGCCTTGGTGTCTTCGTGGTTCTAAAAAATTAAGCAAACTCAACCATCGGTAATTCCCTCGGTTTAAACTTACTCACTTCCTCAGCAATATGTTTTATATGATCGGGAGTGGTGCCGCAGCAGCCACCAACAATATTTACAAAACCTTCTTTAGCCCATTCTTCAATGATATGCGCTGTTTCGTGGGGTTGCTCATCATATTCACCAAAAGCATTTGGTAAACCTGCATTGGGATAAGCCGATGTAAAACATCCGGCAATCTGACTAAGTTCTTCGATGTGCGGTCGCATTTCCGAAGCGCCCAAGGCACAGTTTAATCCAATGCTGATTGGATTTGCATGCATGACTGAAACATAAAAAGCTTCCAGTGTTTGTCCGCTTAAGGTGCGGCCCGAAGCATCGGTGATGGTTCCCGAAATCATAATTGGAAGCTCGGGAAGATTGTTATTTCTAAAATAATTTTTAGTTGCGTAGATAGCCGCTTTGGCATTCAGCGTATCAAAAATGGTTTCAATTAAAATGATATCTACACCGCCATCAACCAATCCTTTTATTTGTTCGGTATAAGATACAGCTACTTCGTCAAATGTTACTGCACGGAAGCCGGGGTTGTTTACATCTGGTGAAAGCGAAAGCGTTTTATTTAATGGCCCAATCGCTCCGGCAACAAATCTTGGTTTGTTGGGATTGTTTGTTGTGTATTCATCTGCCGCAACTCTTGCACATTTGGCTGATGCAACATTTAGTTCATAAGCCAACGATTGCATATCATAATCGGCCTGGGCAATGGATGTGCTGCTGAAGGTATTGGTTTCAATAATATCGGCACCGGCTTCTAAATATTGTTTGTGAATTTCCTCAATGATGTGTGGTTGTGTAATGCTTAGCAGGTCATTATTACCTTTTACGTCGGTATGCCAGTCTGCGAATCTTTCGCCCCGGTAATCTTCTTCTTCCAGTTTGTGGCGCTGTATCATGGTGCCCATGGCGCCATCAATAATTAAGATGCGTTCTTTTAAACAGTCCTGTAATGTTTTCATTCGCTTCAATTAAAGTTCAATAATGCGATACAAGTACAAGTGAGTGACACAACGATGTTGCCCAAAGCTGTGAAGCTGACTTCAAAAAAAATAACCATAAACTTTTAAACGAGAATCAATCTGAGAGAAGGTTTGCAGAATTGCTTTCGTTTATTAGTTCAGTTTTAAAAACTTAACAGGCCGAACAATAAACAAATCTGCCTGTTGATGTGCAAATTTAGTTGAACTGAATGAGAATACAAAAACTGAAATGTAGCCGAAACTGTGACTGGCAGGCGATTAGTTGCCCGAAACGATGAAGTTTTCGACGGGTATGCGGTTGCTGATACTTTTTGCCAGCGTCATTTCATCGGCATACTCCAGCTCGCCGCCAAAGGCAATGCCACGGGCAATGCTGGTTATTTTTACAGGAATGCCTTTTAGTTTTTTGCTGATATAGTAGATGGTGGTATCACCTTGTATGGTTGGGCTAAGGGCAAAAATTATTTCTTCGGTTTCTTCTTTAGCGATGCGGTCAACCAATGCATCGATAGTTAGCTCTGCCGGACCAATACCATCAAGCGGCGAAATGATGCCACCCAGTACATGGTAGACGCCGTTGAATTGCTGGGTGCTTTCAATTGCAATTACATCACGTATATTTTCCACCACACAAAGCATTTCTTTTTTACGCATGGGATTGCTGCAGATATTGCAGAGTTCTTTGTCGGAAATATTATAACAGCGGCTGCAGAATTTTATTTCATTCCTCATTTTAGCGATGATTTCACTAAACTGATTTACTTCGGCAGCATCTTGTTTGATAAGGTGAAGTATTAAACGCAGGGCGGTTTTCTTACCTATGCCGGGCAGTTTGGCAAATTCGTTAACGGCATTTTCCAGTAGAGAAGATGAAAAAATCATTTGGCAAAAATAAGTGTTCTGGTTCTAGTATTTTAACAGCTGGATTAAAGTTTTATATCCCGTTCATTATCCCAGTTTGCCCGCAGGCTTAATTTTTCTTTTAACGTTATGGCTTTTTCGGGCTGTAGTTTTTTGTTATAATCGCCCGGATCCCAGATGCCATTTTTATTATCATCAAATAGAATGCGAATAGTATACTCGCCGGGGTTCATCATTTTTTTTCTCCATTCCATAGTCGTGAGCGGGTGACTTTCTATGATTTGTTCGCCCTGAAGAAACTGCAAAATCGGGTTTTGTTTTAAATCTAGATTACTGAATCGTAAAACCACATTTGCATAATCGGCGGGTGTTTTTGTGGTAAATTTTATGGTATCCAGTTTAGTAAGATGATTGCCGGCAGAATCGGAAACCGCTGTGGTATCAATGATTAAACGATACTGCATTTCTTCCTGCCATTTTACTGCCAGTGAAATTTTGGTGCGGTTACTATCAATTGACCAACTGGTTGCTGGTATTGGTTTATAGTTGGTATCTTTTAAAATAAGTTTAGCAGGTTCAAATATTTTTAAAGGGTTATTAAAACTAAGTTCAAGTGGAGTCAGCAGGTCCTGTGATTGAAGGCCCGGCGGATATGTTACGACCAATTTTTTTGCAGGTGGCGAAGATTTTGTTTTAACGCTGTTGCTTTCTTTTTCCAAAGCAGATGCAAATAAAATAACGGTTTCTGTTTTTTCGGATACGGTGATATCCGAATCGGCAAAAGCAAATAATTCTTTTTTAGCATTGTAGGTTTTGCTGCCATCGCCATCTTTTAGTGCATAAACTTTAAAATTTCCGGCGGGTAAGTTTGCAAATAAAAAACTTCCGTCGCCATGCAGGCGTGCAATATAATCGG
>JBKJPN010000024.1:0-6011 GCA_046595125.1 Ferruginibacter sp. | reverse complement strand
TCTTCATTCGCAGAATGATTGGCATTTTAGCAGAAGTAGCAAACGTAAAAAAAACCTGGTCTTCAGCTGGTGCATTTAAAGCATTCAAATCTTTAGCTGTAAACTCCTCCACAGTTTCTTTTTCTCCATTTACCATTATTTTCAGTTCTTTCGGGTCTTCTTCAGTAACTCCCATTTTTTTAAGCCCTTCGTTGGTATTCATTTTCATTATTACAGCTTTGCTTCCTTTGGTAAGACCTGTAAAGCTGCTCTTACTTAGCCATACGCTGAGTGTATTATCGTCCAAGGTTTTTTCTCCTTTCGAAAAATAATTGTACATAGTATTAGCAGCAAGCATTGCTGCAGCAGTATGCGTTATTGTACCATTGTTGTTGGCACGATCAGTCATTTCCCAGTCAAATACCAAGGCTGGTACAACGGTTTTTACTGTAACGATAAAATTATATTTCTGCTCGCCGGCCTCAACTGCATAAATAAGTTTTGTGCCCGGCTTTATCAATGTTTGTAAATTAGCCTGCGCAAAAGAAACTATTGATAAAGCCAATAAACTAAAAAGGAAGCATACTTTTTTCATTGAAAGAATTTATTTCAAATTAACGATTTGTTTTTAAGTTCTACATTGTAGTTTACTGTTTAACAAAAACAGTTTTATCCGAAAGTGCTGTCATTCTACCGATTGGTTCTACAAAGTTTTCCAGTCCGCTTTCTTTTAATAAATACTGCACTGTTTCAACAGCATTTTCATCAACAGCAATTAACAAGCCCCCATTTGTTTGCGGGTCGGGCAGTAAATTAAATGCTTCCATTACATTAACGCCTTTTTCAAAAGCGGTTTGAGTACTATAGCTATTCCAATTGCGGTAGGTTGCATCAGGTACAATTCTTTGAGCCAAGTATTCTTTTACGCCATCAGCAACTGGTAGCATGGAATAATTTATTTCTGCTGAGCAATTACTTCCTTCAGCCATTTCTATCAGATGGCCAAGTATTCCAAAGCCGGTAATATCTGTCATGGCGGTTACACCATCAATTTTGCCAAGCGCCTCGCCAATTTTATTCAACTGAGTCATTTGGTTTATCATAACAGGCACATGTTCTTCTTTTATTACGCCTCTTTTTTGTGCGGTAGATAAAATGCCAACACCAAGTGGTTTGGTTATAAAAATATAATCGCCGGGTTTTGCCGTGTTATTTTTTTTCAGGTTCTTAATATCAACTACGCCGGTTACAGCCAAACCAAAAATGGGTTCGGCTGAATCTATACTATGGCCGCCAGCCAGCGGAATACCTGCCTCTTCACAAATTTTTCGGCTTCCATCTAAAACTTTCTGTGCCAGTTCTGCCGGTAACTTTTCAACCGGCCAACCTAGGATTGCAACCGCCATTAAAGGTTTGCCGCCCATAGCATATACATCGCTAATGGCGTTGGCACTGGCTATGCGGCCGAAATCAAAAGCATCATCAACAATGGGCATAAAAAAATCGGTGGTGGAAATTAATGCAGTGCCGTTTCCAAGGTCAAAGGCTGCAGCATCATCTTTACTGCTGTTACCAACTAGCAAATTCTTATCTGCGGGAACAGTAAAATTTGTTTTTAAAATTTCGTCTAGTACTTTGGGAGCAATCTTACAACCGCATCCTGCTCCTTTTGAAAACTGTGTTAGTTTTATATCCTCTTTTAACATCTTAAATATCTTGATTAAATTTTTCGCTTTGGTCTACTACATTTCCCTCTTCGCCATTTGGCGGAAGGATAGGAAGGGCCGTTAATTTTCTTTTCGCCTGAATACAATGGCAGCACTCTTTTTAAAATCACCACTAAAACGTATTTCATATCTGTCGGTTCCATCGTACACAATTAATAAGCCCGTATTGGGAGGTAAACTGCCCAGATTCTCGGCGTACATAATCAGCTGAATACTATCCCCGGTATTTACAGTGCTAATTTTCTTACGTACCGCATTGGTACTTAAACCTACTCTTGGCATAATAACTTCTCCGTTCATTAAAACGCTAACTGTATCTCCATCTACTTCGCCATTATCATACAAAGTAAGTTCCAGGCTATCGGTTTTATAATATACTGATTGTATAATTTCAATTTTACGATTATTAATATCAACCGCTGCATCGCTGTTTATATTTTGTTTTACTTTAACTGGCTCTGCAAATTTTTCTTTTGCAGTTTCTGTCTTTGCTATTTCTACAGGCTTGCTTTTAACTTCTTCCTGTTTTCTTACAATCGTTTCTGTTTTAACTGTCTCTGTAGGTTTTGGTTTGGTAATAGATTGCTCCACTTTTTTAGCAGGCTCTTTTTTTACCGGCTCGGTTTTGGCTATTTCTACAGGCTTTTGTTTTACAACTGTTTCTTCTTTTTTTGCTGCAGGGATTATTTCTGTTTTTAGGGTTTCAACAGGCATGGATTTAACTGGAGCAGCCTCGGTTTTAATGGCTGTTGCTGCGGCAATAGCATCGGCCTCTTCAACAAAAGACAGGTCTTTGGCCAACCCAAGTTCCTCTAAATGCGGTACCAGCGCCGACTGCCGAAAATCATTTTTGCGCTGTACATTTATCTCTCCTGTTAAGGAATGAAATTGTTTTGTACGAATTGTTGAAAACGGACCCTCAAGAACCATGGCGCCATCTTGTATTCTAAATGTCAGCACGTCTACTTGCCTTACGCCTTTATTGGGTGCAACTGGATAATTATGTGCTATAAGTTCGATGTCCTCAACAATCACCTTGCCATCCATGATTCTGATTTTTACTTTTTTTACACCATGATATTCCCGGTCATCAACAATAAAATAGGTATGGGAATAGCCGGTAAATTTTCCTTTTCTTTTGCTGATGGCGATTTCATATTTTAAAAACCTTTGCGTAGTATCATTATACATAGTTCCTTTCCACAGGCCGGTAATATCCACATCCTCTACCGATTGGGCAGCCAGTTGAAAAGAAGAAAATAAAATCAGACCCAAAAAAATCAGGCGTTTACCGTATTGCATGCTAATATCTTTTTTGTATTGATTGCTGTATCAACGCCTGTACAAGGTATTTTATTTAAAAGTGAAGCAAGATTTTCACGGTTTTGTAGGCCTTTGTGGTACCATTTATCATAGTAGCTAAGTAAAATGCGGAAACATTCTTTGTAATTATCTGCCTCCAAAAAACCTACGGCATTCTTCGTTTCCAATCCGCCGAGGCGTTTTTGAATACGCAGTATCGAATCTTTCAGGTTCTGTTTATTTTGTTTTCCGTAATCTTCAGTAATATAATTCAGTCTTTCTTCAAATGGTATCTCTATAAAATAAACCGGCGCTTTACGCATGCTGTACCAAAGTGGCATGGGTACTTGCAGATTGCCAATGCGTTGGCTTTCGTCTTCAAGAAAGATAACCCCTAGCCCCCTTCCTTCAAATTCGCTTTGGATTGGGGAACTGGAACTTTCGTTTACAGGCAACTCACTAGTTGCAGCATGCAGTTTTTCTGCCAGCATATTCTCAAACATCTCCTGCCCTGGCTGCGGTATACTTTCATGAGCTCCAAATGCAGAACCCTTGTGATTTGCCAAGCCTTCCAAATCAACAATTGTTTTACCCTGATTTTTTAATTCATGCAGCAACAAGGTTTTTCCGCTGCCGGTATAGCCTCCAATAATATTAAAATGGTACTCTTTTTCAAACTGAGCTAAAACCCAATTTCGGTAAGCCTTGTATCCACCGGTTAATAAATAGACTTTAAAACCGTACATATCTAAAAGCCAGGCTACGGCTGCGCTGCGCATGCCGCCACGCCAACAGTGTATTAATACAGTCCGACTCCCTCCGCCCCCTGAAGGGGGAACTGGGAGCTTCCTAATCAATGACTCTACTTCTTCGACTATAACCCTCATCTTAGGTCCAAAAAAATCAAGCCCTAATTTAATTGCTATTTCACGGCTTTGTTGTTTGTATGTGGTACCAACTTCTTTTCGTTCTTCATCGCTGAACAAGGGTAGGCTATGAGCCGATGGTATATGTGCATGGGTATATTCACCAGGGCTTCGAACATCCAAAACCGGATGTTGTTTTGCAAGCCCTAAAAATTCTTCTATGGTTATTTTTTGTATCAATTGCTCGTTGATTTCGCAGAATTCGGTGATTTATAATTCAACATTCCACTAAGTTAAGCAAAGTAAAAAGCCGCCGAAAATTTCAGCGGCTTTTACTTTTTGTTTTGAATTGTTTTATCCGTTCATGCTAGTTAAAAATTCAGCATTGTCTTTTGTTCCTTTCATGTTCTTTAATAAAGTATTGATTGCTTCTTCAGGGTTCATATCGGCCATATGCTTCCGCAATACCCACATGCGCTGGAAGGTGTCTTTATCCAACAACAAGTCATCACGACGCGTTGAAGATGCTACAATATCAATGGCAGGATAAATCCTTCTGTTTGATAATTTACGCTCCAGTTGCAATTCCATGTTACCAGTTCCTTTAAATTCCTCAAAGATTACCTCATCCATCTTACTTCCAGTATCAACCAGTGCAGTTGCAATAATAGTTAACGAACCGCCATTTTCAATTTTACGTGCCGCACCAAAAAACTGCTTTGGCTTTTGCATGGCGTTGGCTTCCACACCACCACTTAATACTTTACCGCTCGAAGGGGCAACCGTGTTATGCGCTCTTGCTAAACGGGTGATAGAATCTAACAGTATCACTACATCATGACCACACTCAACCAAACGTTTTGCTTTTTGCAAAGCCATGGTACTTACACGAACATGCTTTTCGGCAGGCTCATCAAAGGTTGATGCAATTACTTCTGCTTTTACACTACGTTCCATATCGGTAACCTCTTCCGGTCTTTCATCAACCAGCACAATCATCAGATAACAATCCGGATGATTTTCGGCGATGGCGTTAGCCAATTCTTTCAGCAACATGGTTTTACCCGTTTTTGGCTGGGCAACAATTAATCCACGTTGTCCTTTACCAATGGGTGTAAACAAATCCATGATACGGGTACTGTAATTATCTGCCCGGGTGGTAAGATTTAATTTTTCAAAAGGAAATAAAGGCGTTAAATAATCAAACGGCACACGATCTCTTATTTCCTCCGGCGATTTACCATTGATGGTTTCAACCTTTAATAAAGCAAAATATTTTTCGCCTTCTTTTGGCGGACGAACACTTCCATAAACTGTATCGCCGGTTTTTATTCCAAATAATTTTATCTGACTGGGTGATACATAAATATCATCAGGCGATGATAAGTAGTTATAATCGCTGCTGCGTAAAAAACCATATCCATCCATCATCATTTCTAAAACACCTTCACCCAGTATTACGCCGTCGAATTCAATATTGAAAGCCTGTTGCTGACGTTGGTTGTATGGTTTTGACTTAGAAGACTTAGATGATTCCTCCTCATCATCATCTTCGTCATCCAAATCCGTTTCGGGTGCTTGATCCTGCTCATCCTCTGCTGCTAACATTTGTGCAATGGCAGCAGGAATGGTGCTTTCCTGATCGGTGATGGGTTGTACATCTTCATCATCTTCGTCTGATAACTCCAGTTCAGCTTGCTTTTTTACAGGCTTCTTTTCCACTTCTGGCTTCTTTGCTTTTGGAGCTTCTCCATCTGCAGGTTTTGCAATCCGTTTGCGTTTTGGCTTTTCGTCCCGATTGCTATCGGGATTTTTTTTATCGGTGCTCATAATAGATTGGTTTTCCAGGATGATATTAATCAAATCCTGTTTAACAAGTTTTTTTGTGTTGGAAATGTTTAGTTGCTCGGCAATGTCTTGCAACTCAGGAACGAGCAAGTCGTTCAGTTGTGAAATATCGTACATAAAAAATTGAAAATGATGTTCTTCAAAAATCCCGACTTAAGTTTGAAATTTATCCCGATAGCTATCGGGAGAGAATTAATATTGATGGATTTAAATCGCTGATTAGTGAATGCTTGAGATACCTTATCAGCTTGATTCAGTAGCAATATTACGGTGTTTTTTTAAAAAAAAG
>JBKJPN010000019.1:0-28128 GCA_046595125.1 Ferruginibacter sp. | reverse complement strand
AGTTTGCAGTTCTAGAAACTGTGCATTGGCTTTTAGACCCGGATAACTTTCGGCAATGGCCAGCAAGCCTCTTAGAGCACCGCCCAACTGTTGGTTGGCCGCCGCCATACCGGCCACATCGCCTGTAGGAACTGCTACCGCTGCGTTACGGGCCTGTATCACTTTTTCGAGTGTTTGACTTTCATGTGCCGCATAGCCTTTAACTGTGCTTACCAAATTGGGTATTAAGTCGAAACGTTTTTTTAGAAAAACACTGATATCGCTCCATGCGTTATCTATTTTGATTTTTTCTTTAACCATTCTATTGTACATACTAATGAACCAAAGAATGAGTAAACCTGCTACGCCGAGAACAATCCAGAGTGCCATAATTAATTTGTTTAGTTGTAAAATGTAAAACAGCTTTTGTGTGCCTGCTTTGAGTATTAAATATAAATATTATTACGGTAAATTCTAAATCAGCAATAAAAAAGCCGGTGCAACAGGTTTTAAACTGCTGCACCGGCTGATGATTTATAAAATATTTTTTACTACTTCAATGCTGTCAGATAATTTTCATTACCTGTTTTATTGAAATACTTTACCAGATTACTGGTATTTAGCAGCATAGTCTTAGTGAGGCTGATGCGCCCCGTTAGTTGATCCAGCACAGTTGTACGGTTGGTTACAAACTCACCTTCCAAAGTGGCGGTATTATTCTGCGTTTTCAAATTAAGCACATTTAACTGTATCACGTTCTTATTTGGCTGTGTTGGGCTGTTATTTTCTATCAGCGAAGCATCCTGAATAACCACTTTTCCATCTTTGGCAATGCGCACATTTACTTTTTTAACGCCAAAATACTGTTTATCATCAATGGTAAAGCTTGTGTAGGAATAGGCAGTGTATTTGCCTTTCTCTTTTGAAATGTAAATCTCGTAGGGATGATCCTGCTGGGTTATTTCGTTATGCAGGCTGCCGGTCCAAAGGCCGGTAATATCCTGACAAAAAGTTATTACGGGAAAACATAGCGCCACAAGGGCAATGAATAGTGGTTTCATACGGTTTGGGGTTTAGGATTACTACAGGAACGTATGAAGTACTTATTTATTTTATAAAAGTATATTTATTTTTGAAAAAAATGGTGCTTTCTTTCAAATTACCCCGTGTTTATTTCAAACGTACTATTATCACTATTCTAAAAACAAACGGTTGAACTGAAAAAAAATCGGCTCCGATAGCACTGATTATTAGAGCCCAATGTGATTTATACCTAGCTGTTTAGATTTTCGACACGAATTTTACATAGCATACCGGGAACCGCTATGAACTTTACTAATAAGCTTGCTTTAAGCTTCTAAAATACCTGCCGCAATTGCCATATCTTTCGCAAATATTTTCAGTTCTACCCCTCCCAGCGGATTTAAACCTGCTACATTTTCATCCTCCAGAAATGATTCAATTTTTGCTTCCATTAATTTGGATTGGGCAGCACCTGCATCAGCATAATCATTGAATACTTTTAAAACGATGATACTGTCTGTATTATGTGTAGTCATGTGTTTTGTTTTCTTTAAAATTACGAATTTTATAGTGATTAATTTAATGGTTACGCAGGCACAATAATACCAACGTTATTTTATCCGTTTCAAATCCAGGTCCTGAAAATCAAAACTAAAATCGGTTAATGGCGAAATAGCTTCTATAGCAAACCCAGTAGCCTTGCCATTTTTATCGAGTGTAAAAATTAGGAAGGCATCAGCATCCAGACTTCTTTCGGTCCATTTTACGATGTATGTATTTGCTTTGTAAGGAAACATTTTTCCGCTAAGCTTTGGGCTTCTTACAGCAGCAAACCAAAGGCCGTTGTTTTTTACCGAAATTTCAACATTGCCAAACCATTGATCCTGGTAGGTACCGGTAATTAAACTGTCGGGCAATCTTGTTTTATTATTCTTCAGTTGCGCAGCAATATCGTCTTCAACTGCTTTTTTAATACTATCGGCTTCTTTGTTGGCGGCGATATAACGTGCCCTGTATTGGCTAAGCCAGTTTCGGTTGGAATAGCCCAGATAGCTGTCTTTTATAGTATTTGTAATCGTGCTAAAAGCAGCACCCTGTTGCTGATTGGTAAGTACGATGATGCCCAGTTTAAGCTCGGGCAACAGTGTTATCTGTGTAACCGTTCCAGCGAGGCCACCCGTATGGGTAACCTGCTTATATCCTTTTACATCAGATAGAAACCAGCCCAATCCATAGCCTGAAAAATGGGTGTTGTATGGCCCTGCAGATCTTACCGGCAGAATCGTCTGCATCTGCCACATTTCATTGTGATTTTTTTTACTGAACATTTTTATACCATCGCCGTACCCACCCTCATTCATTTGCATGATTAGCCATTTGCTCAAGTCGGTGATATTACTAACGATGCCGCCAGCAGCGTTAACAGCCGGGTTCCAGTCGTGTGGTATCTGTATCACTTTCCCATCTGCTGGTGCATGTGGTTCTATCATATTGGCGCCAGGTGCTATCCTGTTATAGGATGCTTTGCTGCTGGTAAAGCCCAGTGGTTTCATAATCCGCTGTTCAATAAATTCCTCCCAGCTAATGCCACTTACTATAGCGATTACTTCGCCGGCCACCATGTATAAATTATTATCATAGTCGAATTTGCTACGGAAACTACTTACTGGTTTCAAGTATCGGATATTGCGTATCATTTCTTCTTTGCTGATGTCTCCACCCTCTGGCCAAAACATTAAATCGCCGGCACCCAGCCCCATCCCGCTGCGGTGTGTAAGCAAATCACGAATGGTAAACTCACGGGTAACCCATGGATCGTACATCATAAAACCCGGAATATAATCCGTTACCTTATCCTCCCAATTCAGTTTGCCTTCATCGGCCAGCATGGCCAGCGCTGCACTAGTAAAAGCCTTGCTATTGCTAGCTATGCCAAAGAGGGTGTTTTCATCTACCGGCAATTTATTGGCAAGCGATCGTACGCCATACCCTTTGGCAAAAATCAGTTTATCATCTTTAATGATGCCTACTGCAATGCCCGGTACATCAAATGCAGCGAGGGTTGCATTAACTAAAGAGTCGATAGCCGTAGGAGTCAATTGGCCCTTTACATGTATAAAGTTTATAGAAATGAATACAATGAGTAGGATTTTTTTCATGTTTATTTTTTTGAGATTTAACGTATGTAAATGTACTGCTAATCTTTATTGCTTGCAGCGAGGCAGCATAAAACAGACTTCTGCTTTTATAAAAACATTAACTTAAAATCATTGCCTTTTCTTGGGGCAACGATTTTTTTTCAACACTGCCACAGAATGGGTCAATATAGTTCCTCAATCAAATATTCCGCTTCATTAAATTTGAAAGATTCGCCTTTGGCAAGCCCCAGCATGGCTTTATAGATGGGTGCTCTAGCAGAAATACCCACTACTGTATCCCCTTCTATTTCAAATTTTTCGGTAGAAATAGCCACATAAAATACGAGCTGCTTGGTAAAGACTAAGGCGCCGGGTTCTACTTTTGTATTTTCAGTTGTAGCATTTAATTCCTTCAGGTAATCCAAATCGGCCGTCGAAAAGTTCAATTCTTTTTCATAAATCCGCATCATTTCTGTTTTGCCGGCTTTACGATCTTCACTCTGACTCGCTGAGTAGGTTTTATTGTTAATATCCGATTTTATTGACGCTACCCTACTGCTAAAATTCTCAACCTGCTCTTCCTGCTTTTGTATGCAGATATTTAATACTTCTTGTTTGTCGATTTTGTTTTTCATAATTTCTGTTAATGATTTTTTCTAAAATAAAGTTGAATGTAACGATACTTGATTAAACGGCATATACAAATCCAACCCTATGAAGATACGCTTTTGAAAAATAAGCTAAGTGACTTTGTCTATCTTACCAGTTCAAATTGGCTCTTCTAAATTGAATGAGTAAATTAGCTCACCATTAGTGATACTTAATTGACATTAAACAATCGGCAATTTCATATGAAAAATAAATTTTCATCCACGTTTAACTCTTTAAAACAAATAATTAACCATTTTGATGAGGAATCAATGCTTAAAAAAACGGTTTCAATTAAAGCATTAAGTGGCATGCTTTTACCACAAGGAAAACAAGTGTTGCATTATCATGACCTGCTATTATTTATGTGCGCCTATCCCGCTAATCAGCAATTAAAAAAACTTGCCGAAAGAGAGTTGAAACGTATTGCAGCATATGGAAAGCAACATCAAGACACAAATAAAGCACTTATTGAAAATGAGGGATTACCCTTTTCCAATACCGTAACCCGTTTTTCGCCGGATTTCTTAAGTTGGCTTTTGATGCACAAAGATTTACAAGTAGGTTTTGATTCGTTTTATAATCCGTCCTTGTCACTCAATGATATTTTAAATATTACATTACCAGCCGTATTAAAAGCCGAAACAACAGCAGGTTTACAAAATGAAGATTTGCTTGAAGTGCTAAATATAAAACCCGACCAGTACGTTCCTTTTTTGCTAGGCCAACTAAGAGAATTGAACGACAGGCCATTATTAAAAGAGCTGTTTATTGAGCGCATGGATCTTTATGTGAAACTAGTTCCCAAAAACATGCAATTCTCACGGGCTTTTAACCGCACACCTGTTAAGCAGTTATATTATCACCATGATTTGTTAAAGAAATTTAACCCTACTCAATTATTCAATGAGCCGCTACCACCGGTAAGGTTTCCCGCCAATAAAGAACGGCAACAACTTTTAAAAGTAATTAAAAACGCCATGGCTTTAACGGTGAGAGAAATTGATCCGGCCACATTTTTACAGGCAGAAACATTGTGTGTTTACGACCTGGAAAGAGGATTAACGCTGGCCGTTTATTCCATGGTACCAGAAAGGCAACTACCGTTGGAAACCTATTTTGGTTTCACTTTTTTAAAAAATGGCATCCCTGTTTCCTACGGTGGTGTATGGACATTTGGCCCTATGGCTAAAATAGGCTTAAACATTTTTGACCCGTTCAGGGGTGGTGAATCGGGTTACTTGTTATGCCAGTTGCTGCGGGTTTTTAAACAGCATTTCGGGGTTCGTTATTTTGAAATAGAACCGTCGCAGTTTGGATTGGATAATCCCGACGGAATCAACAGCGGCGCATTCTGGTTCTACCACAAATATGGTTTTAAACCAGTTGACCATGAATTAAAAGCATTGGCTAAAAACGAATATCATAAAATAAAAACTAAAAAAAATTATAGAAGTTCAACTAAAACTCTGCTGCGGTTTACGGAAAGTAATATTGGCGTTTCGTTGGGTGGAAAACTTCCGTTGAATGTTTTGGATATTACTACCAAAATCTTATCGACCATAAATAAATCATGGCAAAATAATTACAGTGTTGCTAGAGAACAGGCTATCAGCAAGTTCTGTAATAAAGTACAAATTGATACCAACGCGTTGTCTACTATTGAAAAAAGCGTGTTGGAAGAAATTGCTTTGTGGGCCTTCGCCATGAATATTCGTAAAAAGCGGCAATTGCAGCTAATGAAGAAAATGGTTTTTGAAAAAACAAAAGATGATTATGCTTATCAGCAATTGCTGCTTGAGTTTTTCACTGCATAAACTACTGTCAATTTTTCATCCGGAATGTGCTCCAGTCTACCCCAATCCTGAAAGTTTGATAAATACGGCCGGTCTTTAAAGTACCACCATAATGGTTTGTGGCCGAATGAAACATACCAGAAGGATAAGCAACCATACGGTTAAAACGATATCCTATTCTGTCTATTTCAATCCATTTACTGCGGTTTTGGCTTTCATACTCCAGTTGATATTTTAAATCCAAAAATTTTATTTTTAATCGTCGTGCAGCAGCCGGTGTAACGGGGTCGGTAAGGCCGGTTTGTTTATGCTTCCACAATGATGTTCCGCAATCCAGAGGAATACCTGGCGTAAGATAAATGACAACCGTAATATCATTATAAGGTTCATCTGAATGAACTCCCGGCAATTCCTTTCTTTTACCTTTTGACAATCCTTGGTAAAAAACGCCATTTTCTTCCAGCGGGTCTGTATCCCAACGGGTAATTTTTATACCTAGTAATTTTTCCAGTTTGGCTTTTATCCCTTTCTCATGGTATACAGCCGTACTGCGGAAACCCGTCACATGTTCGGGTTCGTAAAAGCTAGCTTGCAATGCCGTTTTATATACTTCCTCCGGATTAAGATAAAAATCATCTTTTACAATAAGAAAACGAGGGTATAATAATTTGTCCATTTGGTATTTATTAAGAATTCACTTTCATATTTCGCATTTTTGCTGATAAGCGGCCTCCGTTATTTTTTCGAATCGGGCAACAATGCAATTTACCTCAAAATATTTTTTTAGTATATGATTAATATCAGTTGGATTTAAAAAATTAATAGTTCAATTAAGTAAATTAGCTGTCCCAACCATCAATTACTATTGATACTAATTAAAGGCGCTGTGTAGCTGTTTGAATTAATATTTTAAATTTCCTAGGCAGATAAATTCTTTTTTACTCCTCATTTTTCTACTTCACAAATACCTTGTATTTTTATTGCCTAAACATATTAAACACTAAAATCTTACCAACATGAAATTGATTAGCGTAAACCGGCTTGTTATCGTTTTATTTGCCGGTATTTCTGTGATGCTTGTTACAAATGGCTTAGCATCATGCTCAAAAAAAACTGGCGCATCTAAAACGGCTTCAGCAACTACCGAACCCGTTGTTCTAGAAACCGCTCCGCCACCTCCAGCAGAGGAAAAAGATGGAATGCAAATAACAAGAGATGCCAGCGGCAACTTTGTAATTCACTTGGTTATTGTAAACTTAGAAGCAGTGAAACTGATGAAGCCTGTAAAAGAGGGTTATGTAGTTTGGATGACAAACGAAAGCAATATAACAACGAATATTGGAAACATTGAAGGAGCTGAAACCTGGACTGTAAAAAAAGACAAAGTAAAATTTGAGGCAACTTCCACAGTTAAACCTGCTAAAGTATTTATTACTGCCGAAACAAATTTAAAGGCTGATAAGCCAGGTAAGCAGATAGTATGGTCAACAGGTGCATTTTAGGCTGAGAAAAAAATAACTAAGTTTAATTGTTGCAGTTTTTTTACTGTAAAAATGGTTCATGATTGATGAACCATTTTTTTTTGCGGTTTTAATTGCTGTGGTTCAATTTAATTAGTGAACCTGTTCAGATAAAATCGAGCGTCAAAATATCAGCAACGACTATGGTTTCACTATCCATGAATCCAAAACGAATATTCAGCAAATTCGCTACCTAGCCACCACCCTGCTTTATCATTACGCATTTTAAAATTTATACGGCCCGCCTGGCTTTGTACAGGTGAGGTTACATTACCCGAACTATCCCGTTTGGCATTCACTACATTATTCTCCGGCAGCACCATGGTAACATGTCCCGATTTACCTTCTTCCTTACGTCGGGCAATGATGAGAGCAATCGCTCCTAAATTAGCGGCGTTTTGTAGCTTTGTCAAATCACCTGTTTGACGCCAACCAAAATTATCTCCAAAATCTTTGAGCCAACGAAGCAAATTATTTGCCCGAATTTCCTCTATGGTATTCCCATAAAGTGGTTGTACAACTTGGCCAGCTGCTAATTTGGCAATAGCCGGTTGGGTCCACCACACTCTTGGTAAATACACAGCTGCCAAATGGCAAAAATCATGTGCATAAATATTACAAAAAGTGGCGCCGCTCAAAGGCTGATACCTTTTATGAGCAACTTTTTCTACGTTTAACCAATCAGCAATAGCCAACAATTCTTTTTTGAGTACAGCTGCCTCCGGACTGGATGACCGGACTGGTTGACCGGGTTCATTCAATGATAACGCATTGGCAGCTTCGGTTCGTTTGGTAATAATGCCTTGTTTACGCGGCATAAATACAGCAACTACACCAGTTACTGGAGCAGTTGTTGATGGTTGTATAACCGGAATGGAGATCGTATTGTCTTTAACCAGATCTAAAAACTTTGTTGCTACAAAACCCTTAAAATAGGCGCCATTATAACTGGTTTCAACTTCAATCCACTCTTCGGTTGTTTTTCCACTTAGCCAACTTAACAGATGCCCACCTGGCAGCGTAGTCAACACATTTGTTTTTTGATTCGGCTTGGTTACTATCGCTTCGGCTCTCAGGTTAAGTCCGGTTGTTGTATTTTTAACTTTGTATATTTTTTTATCAGATAAAACTGGCGTTGGTGGCGGAACAGGAGCCGGTGACACCGGAGAAGGTATACTGGCCGGTACTGCTACAGGTCCAACAACAATGGTTTGCGAAAGGCGCATGTATTCAAAAACATTTTCGCCGTAATATTTTTTTCCATCAAAATGCCCCTGCCTGAAACCTTTACTCAAAATTGCTATACCTCTATTATAGGCAATAGCTACGTACACTTTTTCATCATCCGATAAACTGGTTTTTGCCTGCCAACCCTGTCGTTTTTTTGCTTCGTTTAGTTCCTCAATACAACGTTCAAATGTATTATCCACGTTAGCCCATTTTTTTTGCAGAAAATAATCGGGATTAGTTTTATAAAATTGCAAATCATATTGAAATATCCCATAGCCATGACAAAATTTATTTTGATTATTTACAGCGGAACTGTAACCAGGTATATGTATTGCCATTTTTAAAAGACATTCACGGGCAATGTTAAACATGGCCTGGCCATTGGGAGCAGCAAGTAACTCTGACTTGTTCCTAGGAAAAGCGTTTCGTTTTGGATAATCTAGCGTATCGCCAACCGATAACAAAGCTATATCGGCTAGCGATAAATTTTTACCTGCTAATGTACTCCAGATATATCCTGTTTCCTGGTAAGCCATAGCACATAACAAATCTATACTGTAGGGCGTATTCAGAATAGCTGTTTTTAATCTAGCGTCATACGTTTTTTTAAACCAGGTTATAGATTCTTTAATAGTCATAAATACTTTTTTAGTAAGATATAAAATCTAATTAATAATACAAAGCAAAAAGCCTGAAAACGGGATGGTTTCCTGCTTACTACTTGTTGAATTGGTGTATTTACAAATCTCTTTAAACAAGAAATGAATTCTGGTATATGCGTTGATTACTTTATTTGCTGCTGATTATATTTTGCATCAGTTCTGCTAGATAATTTGAGTGTATAAAAAATCATAACCTGATTACGGCACATATTTTGTCAATAGGTTGTGCCCGTAAAAACTTTTAAAAAACCGGTAACTATGTATAAAGTAAAAATTATTGCAGCTTTCTTAATTTTAGCTGGCTGTTTCAGTCAATGTCATCAACCCGATGACAATAATACCAACAGCAATATCAAAGTTCTAAAAAAACGAATAAAACCTTCCAGTGAAGGTTATCATATTGAAAAAACAAAAGATTGGGTAAAGCAACAACTTTCGGACAAAGAACAAAGTATTGTACTGACGGTAAACAGAACAGATAAGAACAATATTGCAAAAATGGATTCGATTATTGTACCTAACGACCTGGGCGGCGATATTGAATTTTATCTTCCCTTCCCCATAAGCGTTCCATTTATTAAAGATATAAAAAAAATAATTTTCTTTTCGTACCCTACCCAAAGCTTTGCTGCTTACGAAAACGGCGAATTAGAATATGCTGGGCAAACAAATATGGGAAGAAAAGCGGACCCCACCCCTACTGGATTATTTTATACCAATTGGAAGGCTGAACAAACAACCAGTACTTTTAACGATGAGTGGGACCTGAAATGGAATTTCAATATTGAAAACAAATTGGGAGTTGGCTTTCACCAATACGAACTGCCCGGTTACCCGGCATCACATTCCTGTCTGCGACTAACAGAAAAAGATGCCATGTTTCTTTATAATTGGGCTGATCAGTGGCAATTGTATAACGCCGACAGTGTGCAAGCCAAAGGCACCCCAGTAATAGTATTTGGAGAATATCCTTTTGGTGCTGCAAAGCCCTGGTTGCAACTCCTCAGCAATATACATGCGCTTGATATACCTGCAAGCACTATTCAGCAATTGACCCAACCGTTTATCACAGACATTAAGTTTCAGGAGCAGAAGAGAGCAGCAACCGCTACTAAATAAAACAAATCATTACAAAACGCCAAACACATGTGCCTAGCGGGTTTAATAAGTGTGAATAATGAAACTTTTACTAACGGTTGTGTAATGCCTAGCCGCAAATAAAGGACCACCTTTACCAAGTAATAATTCAATTACGCACTTAAATAAAAAAAATGAAAACAATAATCGGAATCCTATGCGCCATCACACTTGGCTTTACTATGAACTCGTGTAAAAAAAACGATTCAAAATCATCATACCCAGTCGCCATAAGGATGACTGATGCTCCAGGTCCGTATAATGCAGTATTTATTGATCTGCAGGCGGTAGAAATAACCGGAAGTGGTGGAAGTACTGTGATGCTGAATGCACACCCTGGTATTTACAACCTGCTTAATTTTACAAATGGGCTGGATACGCTTATTGCTTCCGGTACGCTGGAAAATGCCACAGTGCAGCAAATAAGACTCATATTGGGGCCAAACAACACGGTAGTTGTTAATAATATAAGCTACCCTTTAAGTACTCCAAGTGCTGACCAATCCGGATTGAAATTACAGGTACATCAAACTTTGCAGGCTGGTGTTTTGTATAGTGTACTACTTGATTTTGATGCAAATAAGTCAATTGTTGAAACTGGAGCTGGGGCTTATAAATTGAAACCGGTTATTAGAACAATTGAAGCGCCCATTAGTGGATCCATCAGAGGAAAAATTGCACCCGCAGGAACCCTGGCTTTTGTAACTGCAACGTCCGCTACCAGCTTAACCTATTCTACAAATGTGGCGGCAACAGGCGATTTTTTATTAATGGGATTACCGGCCGGAACGTACTCCATTACAGTTACTCCATTATTACCGTTACTTCCTGTTACTATAAGTAATATAACAGTTACAACTGGTGTTACTGCAAATACAACATTGATCAATTTTTAAAACATACAATACTATTTTCTAAAATACCCTGCCTCTTTGAGCGGGGTATTTTAGTTTTAAGAAAGTCTTTTTTTGTTATTTAATGATTTGTATTTGGGGCAATTTATAAGTAGGAACTAGCTTGGTAAAAGGCAGGCTAGTTTTATTGTATTGACCAGGTTTATGATCTTACGAATCACCGTGTAGAATGGATTTGTTTTGCTGTACATTTGTTTTAAATCACTTCATCAATATATGAATTCAACTGAAGCAGCATTAACAGCATTGTTTGACCGTATCCCCAGGAGGCATTCTCTGGAAAATGTGATAGAAATCAACAGTATTGTAACAGAATATGAAGAACTGCTAATGAGTATAGAAGCAGTGAATCCATTCTATGAAAAAAATATCCCTCTTTTTTTTGACGAACTCGATACGGTAAGAACTTACATAAAAAAATCAATAGACAATAAAGTTTCCAAAAAAAGCAAAGACATGTTTTTTGACGAAGCTTCAGGTGCATTAAAGGATACGGTGCAAGCGTTGATAAATTTGTACGCAGATGGAAACAGAACAGCATAAAAATACTTGCTGACAAACAAGATTTCTCATTTGGCTGAAATGTAACGGAATGCGTCCCCGGTTCATCTCCAGCAATTAGCTTTCATAATTCCTTACTTCATAAGTTTTACATTAATAGCATTAGATCCGCGTGGCCCCATTTCAATTTCAAAACTCACTTTGTTATTTTCTTTAACCTCCTCCGATAAAGCATTGATATGTACAAATACACTTTCTTTTGACTGTAGGTCTTCTATAAAACCAAAGCCTTTATCGTGATTGAAAAAAGTAATGATACCAGTCCTGCTTATTTCACCGTCATTGGCTGGATCGTGTTTGGGTACGCCAATCTCTATATCTTCTGCCTTAATGATGACTTTTTTTCTTGGATCAGGAGGTGTATCTGAAAGGTTACCATTCTCATCCAGATAAGCAATCATATTTCCCGTACTTTCACCATTCTCTGCATTTTCTTTACGTTCCTGTCTTTTCTCAGCTTTCTCTTTTTTGATTTTCTTTTTTTTCTTTTCTCTTTCCTTTTTATTCCATGTTTCTGCCATTGTATTACTGTATGGTTTTGTGATGATAGATGATGTTGTTATACCGGAAGAAAAAGCGCTACTAATTTCGACAGATACATGTAAAGGTAAGCTAATAGCAGGTTTAAACAGTAAATGGTTGTTTATAAAATATACGGCATTAACCATTTGCTTGATAATATGCCATATTTAGTGTGATTAACATCGTAGGTATCAGCCTAGCCAAACCTTTACCGCAGTGCAACTGCCTACCTGCCGGCAAATATTTGTGCCAGTTGAGAGGAGCCTGAATAAAAAAACCGGGGAACAAGTAACATGTTCTCCGGTTTTTTTTACAGAAATAATATTTAATTTTTTACGGGTAAGAAAGAATAGTTCTTGCCATACTCCAGCATTTGCTGGTAAAAGCTTTGCGGATATTCTATTTTAACATCGGTTATTTTATCGCCATTCATTACCGGTACCAATTTAGGTTGTATAAACCCACGATATGGTTTGCTATTTAAAGTAGCATAGCGCTTCAGTATCTCGTTGTGCAATGCAACATCTACTTTAACACCATAGGTTTCTACCAGGTTCTTACCGGCATTATAGTTTCCTTCTGATTTGATGCGTTGTATCTCTTTCAGTAACTGGCCAAATAATTCTCTTAGTTTATTATAGTCATTAATACGTGTATAAGTTTTACCATCTTTTTTTACAAACTCTATCACATTTTCCGCTTTCCCTTTTTCATAAGCCCACATGGCATTCAATTGCCTGTTCCGCATATGTGCTTCTTCTAGCTGCTCGCCGGGTTTAAGACGGGCTAGCTGTGTCATCAGACCATTCATGATATAGCTATCGTATTCTGCTTTACCAACTTCAAGCGATGGGGAAACGCCAATATCAATTAATTTTTGATCCATAATATAATACAATCCCACTAAGTCGGCACGGGCTTCTTCCAGGCAGCTGGCATAGTTCTTCAACGTTTTATCCGTTGTTTCAACCCCGGGGTTTAATTGCCCGCTGGCATGACCAATACACTCATGCATATCCACATGCAGGTCACTGGCCAGAGCACCATATTGTCTGATGCGGTTTTTTACTGTATCATTCAAACCAAATTCATCCAACATACCGCCTTTAGCTCCTGCCACATTGTAGGAGTAAATGATATTACTTAGAGAAACAGATTTTGATCCCACGTCTTTCCTGATCCACTCAGAATTGGGCAGGTTTATTCCAATAGATGAACTAGGCGCAGCATCGCCGCTTTGAACAATTACAGTGATAGCTTTGGCAGTGATGCCTTTTACATTTTTCTTTTTATGTTCAGGCATCAAAGGCGAATTATCTTCGAACCATTGCGCCTGACTTGCAATAGCTTTTATACGCATGGTGGCAGCTTCGTCCTTCATAGAAACCACACTTTCAAAACTTCCTTTTTTACCTATCGGATCAAGATACACTTCTGTAAAACCGTTCACAACATCTATCCTGCTGGCCGTATCTAACACCCAAGCTATATTATAATCGTCGTAGGTTTTCAAGTCACCGGTTTTATAATATTGCGACAAAAGTTCAATAGATTTTTTTTGCTGTTCATTTTCCGCCACTGGGGCAGCTTTATCCAACCAGCCAATTATTTTTGTTATGGCTGCCGAATACATGCCGCCAACCTTCCAAACTTTTTCCAATACTTGCCCGTTCTCCTTCATCAGCTTACTGTTAAGGCCCCAGGCGGGTGCGTTTCCTTTGGTATCAAACCGTGCATAAAAATCTTCTACCTCTTTTTGTGTTACCCCTTCGTAAAAATTTACTGCCGATGCTGCCACGTTGTCAATATTTGGCTTAAGATTTACCAGTTTAGGTTTATATTTTAAATCATAAACCATGGGTTTAATACGGATCAAAAAAGCATCAATTGATTCAGCCGGATCTTTGGGTACTAGGCTAGTATCGCTGTTGAGCACGGCTTCTCTAAAATATCCAAAATTACAAGCAGGTATAAATTTTTCGTTGCTGTAATGATGATAGTTTCCATTGCTGAACCATACACGACCACTGTATTCCTCCAATTTTTTCCAATCATCGGAAGATTTATCGCCTTTATAAGAACTGTAAACAACTTCCAGCATTTTACGAAGCATGATACCATATTTGGATTTCTGATCGTAGATGATGTCCCGTCCACAAAGCGCCGCTTCGTACAAATAATATGATAACTGTTTTTGTTGTAAAGGAAGATCTGCAAAACCCGGTACTTGGTACCGCAGCATCTGCAGGTCGGCAAAAGATTCTGCTTCAACTGTAAAAGCACTGTCGTAAACGGGCACTTTTACCGTGGTTGAATCATGAATGGTTTTGGTTTCTGTTGTGGAATTATTACAGGAAAAGATAAACAGTGACGCAATACAAGTTGCAATCACCATTAAACTGTATTTTTTTACTTGATAATACATTGATTTGATTTTTTTGATTAACGATTAAATGTACCGAATTACGGCCACAATTGAAAAATTAGCCGCACAAAAACCTAGCGCTAATGGTTATTTTTTTTTTGCTGATCGAGATTACGCCCGACGCCACTAATAAATGCTGCTCTTTTTAAAATTCAATTTGAAAAACTATATTTATGCCAGCCTCGGTTGTAAAACACTTAATTTTTTTGTTCACCGGTAGAATACAGCGTCAATTCAGAAAGTGTTGCATCTCCCTTTATGCCAAAATACAGTGTGCTTTTGGGACATGGAATCGCAATATCGTATTCATCAAAAGCTTTTTTCATTTTCATCACGGCATCATTGCCAACCTTTTGAAAAACCATTTGCTTACTTGCCAATTGGCGGGGAGACTCCAAATTAATAATTCTGCAATTTGCCAAATATACCGTCGAGCATATGCTTCAATTTATCAGTAGCTCCACTTACAGCTAGTTCGTATGTTGCAGCATTTTCTGTAACAATAAAAGGTTTCCTGTGCTCAACACGGGCTTCGAGCAAACATTTTTTGTCGTTAAACCCGTCTTTAGCTCCATTCTCATCCGAAAGGTGGACTTCTATTCTCGTAATATTTTTGCTAAACCTACTCAAGGCGTCGGTAAGTTGTTCTTGCAGTCTACTTCCGAATCCTTTGTGCACAGTTAAATTATTATCGGTATTAACCTGAATCGTCATCATATTTTTTTAAATTGATTTAAATGATTTTGTTTAGTAACTAAGTGCCCCAAAAATGTCAAACATTACTATTTCATCATTGTTTTTTTCACGATTTGGTTCATGCTCCAGTTTCTTTTTTTCAGGAAAAGAGTTACCTGTAAATGCAGATTTACCGGCATCACAATAAAGCTTAATCTTACCCAGCTTCTCATTACCTGATACGGGAATTAGTTTATCAAAAATTTGCTGCATATTATTTTGGGTTTATTTGTAAGGATTACACCAGATATTGTATTCTCCGGTAATTAACTTACTAAAGTTGTCACAAAAAACTCGAGGACTTGTTACATGATTCTATCCAAGAGTTACAACATTCACAGGTATGCACTTATTATCATAGTTGCGGCAAAGATGTCGTTACCTGCGTCAAGTTGAACGCTGGATAATTTACTTATCTTCAATGATGAAAAAAACTGCTCTTCTATTTTGCCTTGTGATTTATAACTGCGTTATGCAGGCTCAAACATTTAATAATGATGAATTGATGAATTCTTCCGAATTTTTTTCGACGGAAAATCCAGAATCTTTTTCAGGCGGCGATTTTGAAAGCAGTTTTACAGCTAATGAATCAGACTCATCGGCTTACGCATTAGTAGCTGGAGGAAGCCGAGGAATTGGGTTTGCCATTGCAGAAGCGTTGGCCAAACGCAGGTATAATTTAATTTTAATTGCCCGTGGCATGGCTGGCCTTGTGGAAGCCAAGCATAAACTGGAAACGACCTATCGGGTTCATGTTGAAATTTTATCTTTCGATCTAAGTAAGGAGGAAACGGCACCTGCAATAGCAGCCTGGTGTATCGAAAAAAACATCAAACTTAAAATGCTTTGTAATGTTGCTGGTTTGGGAGGCGATGAAGATTTTCCAACCTTATCGCTCGACAGCCTTCATTATATGGTGAGGTTAAATATTGAAAGTGCTATGGCCATGAGCTATACACTGATGCCATTGCTCGAAAAAAATACTCCTGCGTATATTTTAAATGTGGCCAGCATGGCTGGGTTTGCGCCTATACCCGCTAAAAATTTATATGCAGCAACTAAAGCTGCCCTCATTTCATTCAGTTATTCACTTAGATACCAGTTAAGAGAAAAGCACATCAGCGTTAGTTGTCTTGCCCCAGGCCCCGTTTACACAAAGCCTTCAATAGAAAAAGAAACAAAAAAACAACTGGGGTGGTTCGGAGACCAAATGGCAGTGAGCCCAAAAAAAGTTGGCGAAATAGCAGTTCGAAAAACATTAAAAGGAAGGCCGATGATTACACCGGGTACGTTAGCAAAGGTACTATCGGGGGTGTTAAGGATTTTACCTAAAAGGTTTGTCACTTTTATCTATGGCAAGGCCGGCGACAGGAGTAAGAAAAAAAATTAAGCCGGCGAAAATCATATAAATCCAATGTGTGAATGATTTAAATTAACATTCAGCAACATTCATCAACCAACGCTTATACTTTGGGGAGCAAATGATTTATTAATCCCGGTAGAGAATGCCTATAAATTTCATGCGCATTTGCCAAATGACACTTTAGTTATTTTAAATAATTCAGGTCATACGCCAATGGAGGAGAGTTCTGCTAAAAGTTTAGAGGCTGTATTTAATTTTTTAAAACACCAGCAATAATATGAATGACAAATACGCTGATTATTTTTGCAGCTATCAAGCGTCTTAACTAGAAAACAAAAACTGCCATCCTGATTATGGGATGGCAGTTTGTACATCATAACAAGAAACCTAAGTTCAACTATTATTTCTATTTCTTAGGATCCAGGGCATCGCTGATTCTTACTGATATGTCCTGCAAATGATATTTGGTCATGGCATCAGCAGTACCTGTAGATGCCGCATTTACTTCTGCTTTAAGCGATACCAAATGCGCTCTTACCACACTGCTGATGTCAGAGTTTTCGGTATCAACCGCAGGCGATGCACTAGGTCCGGCAGCTGAAGCAGCGCTTTTGGGAGCTGGATTCAGAAGTTTATCTAATATACTAATGTAGGATTTTTGCAGGTTTCTGCGATAAACATCTATTGTTTTTTTAGTAGCCAGCTCTGCCCAAATGCCTTTTTTCAGGTCGCTGAACAGATCTGTCATTTTATAGGCATTATTACCGAGGGCAGCTTCTGTTTTAATCAACTTGTTGAGCGTGCTGCTGCTGAACAACCTGTTAAGCGTGCCTTCTTGCATATTGCCAATAATACTCAGCGGATCACCGCCGGTACGGTCAAAAATTGACTGGTTAATAAGCCAATCGGGGGTATTGAATAATTGTTGGTTAAGAAAGGAAACTGCACCGGACTGCTTGTTTTTTTCTGTGTATGCATAAACAGGTTCGGTATCCTCTACCACCCGGGGAGTTTTATAAATGCCACCTACATAGCGGCTCACGTGCCCCATGTACCGGTTAAACTGTGAGGCCACCTGGCCATAAACTTTGCTGAGGTTGCTGTAATCTTCGTTATCTTCTTTGGTCCAGCTCATTAACTGAGGCACTATACGTTGCAGGTTTTTAATCCCATACTGGCTTGCCTTTACGGCATCATCCGAAAGGTCTTCCGTTTGCGAACGAGGGTCATCCCTGTTGCTTTCTCCATCACCCCACCACAGGCGACGGTCTTTCAGTTTGCTCATCACCCATTTGTTCAGGTATGCTTTCTCCGTTTCAGGTGTAGTATATTCCGGAAAACGCCGGTAGGCCCATTCAATGGCCCAATTATCGTAAACGCCGATACGTGGGAATAAGCCCGCTGTAGAAATATTGTCTTCGGGCTGTGCCACATAATTGAAGCGTGCATAATCCATAATGGAAGGCGTGTGGCCATTGGCTTCTACCCACGCTTTCTTACGTAGATTCTCCACCGGTACGGTGGAACTGGAACCAAAATTATGGCGAAGGCCTAACGTATGACCTACTTCATGCGATGAAACGAAACGGATCAACTCTCCCATCAACTCATCTGGAAAAACCATTTGTCTTGCACGTGCATCACTGGGAGCAGCTTGTACCAGGTACCAATCCCGGATTAGTACCATAACGTTGTGATACCAGTTAATATGGCTTTCCATAATCTCTCCACTGCGGGGATCCGAAATACTGGGTCCGCTGGCATTGGGAATATCAGATGGTTTATAAACGATGGCCGAATTACGGGCATCTTCGAGACTCCAGGTACTATCTTCCTGCTTTGTAGGTGCCATTTTACCGATAACGGCGTTTTTAAATCCGGCCTGTTCAAAAGCTTTCTGCCAGTCGTTTACACCTTGTATCAAGTAGGGAACCCAATTTTTAGGTGTTGCCGGATCAATATAAAATACAATTGGTTTTACAGGCTCTACCAATTCGCCCCGTTTGTATCTTTCTAGGTCTTCGGCTTTTGGTTCCAACCTCCAGCGTTTTACCAACTCTATGGATTTAACCCCTTGTGGGTTTGCATCAAAATCGGTATAACCCACGGTAAAATATCCCACACGGTCGTCTGCATAACGGGCCTGCATAGGCACTTTAGGTAATAACAGGAATGAATTGTTCATTTCCACCGTAAGGTTTCCTGTTGGTGTTGGTGCCGATGGAGCGGAACCCGGTGCTCCGGAAGGTGCTGCTGTTCTGCCAAAGGTTTTAACTGTTGTAATTTCTATATTAACCGGGTAAGGTTTTACACCCACGATATATGATTTGTCGCTCTGCAGCGGTCCCAACTGCCTTGATTTTTTTGCATTGGCGTTAAAAAACAATACATCATTGTCGCCATCAATAAATTTGGTTACATCAATTACAACCCCTGCATTATCTGCTGTATAAGCTTTTACATCAAAAGCAGCTTCAATAGGCTGAATGTTTGAATTATTAACCGACGAAAACATGGATGAGGTAGAATCTTTGGCATACACTTTATAGGAGATGGTTCGAAGGAAAATCTTATTCTCCGGACCTTTTTCAAAACGGATTACGTTTTGTCCTATCTGGTCGCCGCCGTATCCCACACCAGCTTGAGTTTTGGATAAACGGTTAACCACGAGTATCTCCCGGTTAAGCATGTCGTTGGGTATTTCAAAAAAATAATTGTCATCCACTTTGTGTACCAGAAAAAAACCAGTTTTGGTAACAGCCTTGGCGGTAATCACTTCTTTATAGGGTTTAGGTTTGGGCGTGGGGCGATCGGCACCAGCCGCTTTTTTTGTAGTGTCGGCCTGCTGTGCAAAACCGGTAAATGAAAAGAGGGTAAACAGCAGTATGAATGAAACGCTGCATTTTAATGATGATGACATGTTAATGGTTTAATTAGTTTTGGAAATAAGTATGTTTCCCCGCCCGTTTGCCAGGCACAATTCATGCTTTTTTTTGCGGCCAGAGAACAAGCTATAAAACTACGGAACAGATTCTAAATCCAAACAATTATAACTGGTAGTTATTTAAGCGGTAAGGGGAAATATTTTTTACAACATCTTATAACGACAATTTAGGCGGAAGGGGCAAAAGCTGGGCGCCAAACATCTCCGCCATTTGGGTATCTGTGGTAATTGTAAAACAGCAGCACATATAAAAAAGAGTCCGCAATTATGCGAACTCTTTTTTGTAAAAGCGAATAAGTTTTATCGGCATTTATTTCATCGAATGAGGCATGCCGGTAAATATCAATCCCACCTGAAAACGGCTAAGCCTATCTACCGGTGCATTAGCCAGCTCCTGCTTATCACTACTTTTCCATGCCTTGTCTTTAAAGCTGCCGGTATAACCCGCCTGTATACCAATAGAATTATCGCATTTTGGCGATTTTACTGTAAACCCTAATCCCAAATTATAGGTTGAAAATTTATTGGTAAACTTTACCGGGCGTATGTTGTTCTGCGTTCCTGATGAATTAAGTACATCATTAAAGTTTACACCCGAATTATCTTTGTAAAACTTTGCCTGATAACCTTCAAAACCCAATCCGGCAAGCGGGTATAACGTGAATTTATCTCCGGGTATAAAATCGTAGCCAATGTTAAACTGCCCCGATAGAAACTGCAACGCACTGCTTCTTTTATCACGGTCGCCACTAAGGCTACTGCCCCCGGTTAGGGTGAGCCCGCTAATAAAATTATTTTTTTTCATCATGGAACCTATACTCAACGTACCCATGTAATCTCTAAGTTCCTTGTATTGCGGAAATGCAGCAATCCTGTTATTGAGCCCGTCAAATTTTTGAAAACTTACCCCAATACTCATGGTTGAAAGCATGGGTACTTTTTCCCAATGTTTCTTTTCTTTTTGTGCAAAACTGCCAAGTGATATGGCTGTAAAAAGAGCTAAAAATGTAATCTTCATCATAATTTTTTTTCTTTCTATAAACGTATTTTAACAGCTTTGGTTTTAACGCACGCAGCCTTTAGTATTTTATTAACAATTTGCCCCAGTTTGGAATAACCTATTTGAATGCTGCCTCTCTTAAATACTTGACTTGCCTTCGATTGTTCCGATAGTAATCGGGATCCACCAGCAACGATTTAAATTGAACTATTTTATTTTTCTTTGAAACTGTATGAAGTAAATACGACGTTGATTAATTCCTAAAACAATAGGAACCAGAGAGCGGCAAAAAAATCGGTGGGATGGCAATTATTAAAAAGAAATCCATTTTAAGCAAACTGGATTACCTACTGAGATTCGGTTTCCAGTATCTGTAAGTAATCCGGTTTGTTTATCAATTTTAAAGATTACAATATTATCGCTGTTTTGATTGGCTACCAGCAGGAAATTTCCTGACGGATCAAAATTAAAATTACGAGGTGTTTTACCAAGTGTTGGTTGATGACCCACCAATGAAAGCGTTCCCTTTTTGGGATTGATTTTAAAAATGGTAATTGTATTTGCTGCAGCTCTATTGGAGGCATATAAAAATTTACCATCCGGCGAAACATGTATATCTGCAGTGGAAGCATTACTGGAATCGCCTGCAGGCATACAACTAATGCGCTGCATCTTTTTCAGCTTACCATTCTTATATTTAAAAGCCACAACTGTACCGCTCATTTCTTCTGCTAGGTAGCCATATTTATCAGATGGGTGAAAACAAAAATGCCTTGGACCTGCCCCGGCAATTGATTGAGCAAAAGGTTGACTGGCAGGCGTAAGCTTTCCAGTTGCAGGATCAAAAGCATAAATCATTATTTTATCGATGCCAAGATCTGGTACAAAAAGAAACCGATTATCTGCCGAAAATAATGTACAATGTACATGTGGAGATTGCTGCCTTGCTGCGTTTGGGCCCGATCCCTTATGTTGAATAGTGGTTACCGCAGCGCCCAAGCCTCCATTGGCAAGTACAGGAAATACAGCCAAATTCCCACTACTATAGTTACCTGTTACAACCCATTTGCCTGTTTTATCTACTGCCACATAACAAGGATGATTGCCACCCGAGGGCTGTTCGTTTATAAAATTTAGCGTACCATTTTCTTTATTAAAAGAAAACGCTGATATCCCTCCTCCCTTTCCATTAGCAGCAGTATTTTCCTGCACAGCATATAAAAAACTGCCTTGGGGTGATACAGCCACAAATGAAGGATTAGAAATTTTTACATGACTAACTTCTTTTGCGGAACCATCCATGCTGTTAAACGCATAAACGTATATTCCTTCGCTTTTACCGGTAGTATAAGTTCCGGTAATCAAATAATCCTGCTGCTGGGCAGCAGCGCAAACGGCAATAAATAAAAAAAGAAATGGTAGCCAGAATTTATATTTCACCATTGCAATTTACACCCAAATTTTGAGCTGGTATTAATTTGCTTTTGTTGAAGACTCTTTTTGATGGCTATTACCCTTAGTGATATTAGCAGACCGCGATGTGCAGGATGCCAGTTGGCTTGCCGGTGGCTTAGGTAACATCAATGCCTGAGAACTTATAAATTTCCACAGTAACACTAACTAAGGCAAAAACTGCTTTATTTTTGGCAACTTAAAACTGTATTTATGAAATCTCAATTGCTAATGGCTGTATGCCTAGCATTTATTTATACTGGCTGTGTTAAAACCGGAAACAAATGTTCCACTAATATTAACCTTACATAAAACCAACACAAAACCTACGGTTTGTTTTTCTGTTATTATTTTTATGAAAGGCTGCTTTCCTGTGCCGCGGTAACATTTTCTAAGGCCATATTGACCTGCATTTGCAGTTGGGCAAAATAGGTTTGTTGTTCCTGGGTTTTTAAAAGCGCTACGGAGTAATGCCGCAGTAGTTCTGCAGCCACTGGCAGGGCATCCGCCTTATTGGTTTTATACAGCGCTTCGGCCCATTTTAAATCGGCCATGGTGCTGGTGTTGGTCCTCGACTGCTGCTGTACACAATATTCCGTTACCATTTTAAAATAAACTGCTGCCTTTTCGTATTGATTTTTCTTAAAAAAATAATCTCCTAGCTTTTCCTGTGCTGTCAGTATTTGGTCCCAGGCAGTGGGGTAATCTTCCATCAACCTGCTCAACAATACCAAACCCACTTCTTGTATTTTTTCGCTACTGTTTTGCAGCAGTAAACAACCCTGCTCCTGCAGGTAAGTAGCCTTAAGCGTTGCGTTGCGTTCGTAGCGTAGTTTTTTTTCAAAAACACGGTCTCTATCTCCATCCCATGTTTTGTTTTTGTACCAGCTGTCGGTTTGTTTTTTCATATTGTGGTTCACCAATTATTGTTTAATTGGTAAGAGTTGTAATGTACAAAATTTTGAAGGGTTACCATTAATAATGATACTGCTCTACTTGCTGGTTAGTCTTTCACTAACTGACGCATGTTGGGGGGTGGTATATCTGCACTTTTGTGAAATAAAAATGTTATAAACAAGAGTCCCAGAGATTTCATTGATACAAGTTAAGCACCTGTTTCTATTTAATGAAACGAAATTTTTGGGCGGTACCAGGGAATTACCACAAAGAACACTGACGCCTTCGTCCGGTTTACTGAACGTAACTGTCCCAATAAAATCTGGAGTCGAACTATGACCAACGACTGAAATTTGAGATACATATTAAATTGTATTTTATTTCATGCCTTTTGCTGGTACTACCGCGGTCCATCATGCCAAGAACATTTGGGAGTGCTGTTAGCGAGGGCGCCATTTTAGGGTGCTACTGTTTACATAATTCCCTAGGCGGTAATCAGATAAGTTTGGGCTTAAGCGGTTGAAAAAATAGCAAATAAAGCACAAAATATTATTTACATTTAGGACTGGTATTAAATTTCATTTTTTACTTAATAAATAAATGTAAAAATATTATGGAACAGCAACTAACAGAAATCAGGGAACAACAGAAAGCTACATGGAATAAATTTTCTCCCGGATGGAAAAAGTGGGATGATTTTACCATGAATTTTTTAAAACCCATGGGCGATAAAATCATAGAAGCATTGCACATTAAAGAAACTGACCATGTACTTGATATAGCCTGCGGCACCGGTGAACCGGGCCTTACCATAGCATCTCTTGCCCATAAAGGCAAGGTAACCGGTACCGACCTGGCCGACCAGATGCTGGTGATAGCCAGGGAAAATGCCGTACGTAAGCAATTAAAAAATTATGAAACCAATACCTGTGATGTTTGTGAACTTCCGTACGAACAAAATTATTATGATAAAATAAGTTGCAGGATGGGGTTCATGTTTTTTCCTGATATGCAACTTGCATCAGATGAAATGTACAGGGTTTTAAAAAGCGGCGGCATTATGGCAACTTCCGTGTGGAGCACTGGCGATAAGAATGCCTGGGTAACAAACATTATGGGTGCTATCAGCAAAAATATGCAGTTACCTGTGCCCCTTCCTGGTGCGCCCGGCATGTTTCGTTGCGGCAACGCAGGTTTCATCAGATCTATTATGGAAAAATCAGGTTTCAAAAATATACAGGAACAAACGGTAAGTGGTAAGGTATTATATACCGATTTTGAAGAAATGTGGCAGATGATGAACGAGGTTGCAGCTCCTGTGGTAGGCGCTTTGAGTAAAGCTGATGAAGCGATGCAACAAAAAATAAAAGCTGAGGCAGAACAGCAGAGTATGCAATACATTACGAATAAGGGGCTGGAAATGGATTATGAATCATTGGTGATAAGTGGCAATAAATAAGCAGGATGAAAGAGAGCTTTTCTCTCAGTGTCACACTTGCGCCAGTTAGGGATGAAGGGTCTATTTTTGTCTGCGTCAGCTCGGAGCGCTAACAGAAATGTGAGTACAGCTAGTTCAAATTATCTAGGTACTTATATCCCGAGCCGGTATTCAGCAATAAAATTTTTTCATGTGCCGCAATAATTTTTTGATGCTGTAGTTGCTGCAGTGCTTTCCAGGTGGCAGCACCTTCAGGAGAAATGAGTAACCCTTCAGTCTTCGAAATTTCTTTTACACCGCTTACAATATCGTCCTCACTAATGGCAATGGTTGTGCCGCCCGATTCCTCAAGTACCTGCAGCATCATGTCCATGCCAAAAGGATAAGGCACAGCCAGTCCGTTTGCAATGGTTGCCTTAGGTGTAAACATGGTTTTCCAGTTTTCCTTATCGTTAAGTGCGTGTAATATGGGCGCACAGTTTTTTGATTGCACAGCAATCATCCGTGGCAGTCGACCGGTTAGCCACCCCATTGCTTTCATCTCTTTAAATGCTTTCCATATGCCAATAAGGCCTGTGCCTCCACCAGCAGGATAAATGATTACATCGGGCAGTTGCCAGTTAAGCTGTTCTGCAATTTCGTATCCCATAGTTTTTTTGCCTTCAATACGATAAGGTTCTTTCAGGGTTGATATATCGAAATACTGATTGTCTTTGTTAATTTCTGAAACTTTTTTTGCACAGTCGTTAATCAGCCCATTAACCAATACCAATTGGGCTCCATAAAGTTCACATTCCTGCTTAAAAACGTTTGGGGTTAGTACAGGCATTACCACCGTACATTTTATTCCTGCCTTGGCGCAATATGCAGCTAGTGCTCCGCCTGCATTTCCTGCCGTAGGCACAATGCATTTGGTTATTCCCAGTTCCTTTGCTTTGGATACCGCCATACTGATGCCCCTTGCTTTAAATGATCCAGTTGGATTGAAGGATTCGTCTTTCATCAGCAGTTCATCAAAACCATATTTGCCTGACAGTTTGTGCAAGTGATGGATGGGTGTCATGCCTTCGCCAAGGCTTACAATATTTTGTTTGTTTAACACTGGCAATAAGGCTGCATAGCGCCACATGGTATGTTCTGTTAGTGCCAGTACTGATCTTGAAGGCGTAGAAGGCAAATCGTAATCAACAATCAGAGGCTTGTTGCAACAGGTTGCATAACTGTTAATCTCAGTCATGCTGTATGCTTGTTTACAATTTGAGCAGAAAAGGTTTACAGCTAAACTATAAGGCCGGGTTAATGTATTCATATGCTAAAACTACACATGATACTATAACCAAAACAATCGATTATATTATGGGCTATAACGAATAGTTATACCGAATTTTTACAAAACCGGATAAATGCCTTACTGAGTTCGGTGTTTTCGGTACCATGACGTTGTATAAAAAAGAAGTTACGGATGATCTGGAAATTCTCAATTTTGACTGTAACAAGGTCCCCGTCTTTCAGTTCCTTCAATACCGACCCCTTCGGTAAAAAACCAAGGCAACTATCTTCCCGTAAAAAATTTTTAAGCGCTTCGGTACCTGCCAGGCGCACATTTACATTAAGGGCAGCGAGTTTAAGGCCATGCTTTTCAAGATTGTATTTTAAGGCGGCTAATGTTCCGGAACCCTGCTCCCTTAACACCACTGGGTAGTTTTTTATTTCCTGCACCGTAAGCGATCTTTTTTTTGCTAGTGGGCTTTTGGCGCTACAAACAGCAATGACTTCATCGGTAGCAAAGGGTTGATAGGAGATGGCCGCATTTTTTTTCTTGCCTTCCACTATGCCGATATCAATATCATGATCGGCCAGTGCTTTTACAATAGTATCGGTATTGCGGTTGAGCAGACTTATTTTTACTTCGGGAAATGTTTGATGAAAAGCTGATAATATCTTGGGGATGATATACAATGCAACGGTAGTACTGGCGCCCAGTTTTAGTTGTCCTTTTGCTTTTAACTGGTCATTTAGTACACTCATTTCAAACTCCAGTTCATTTTGTATTTTTTTTGCTTCTTTAAGGCGCTGTAACAGTAAACTACCGCCACGGCTAAGCTGTATGGCATTGCCTTTTCTTTCAAACAAAGTGGTTTTGTAAAAGAACTCTAGGGCCTTCATATGTTTACTGATAGCTGGCTGGCTGATAAATAATACTTCGCTCGCCTTAGAAAAGCTGAGCTGGGAGGCTACTTCAATAAATATTTCGTGACGGGTGGAAAGCATGCTGTTTTTTGAAGTTACATTTTGTATTACAAATGTATGTTGGGTTTGCCGGTAAATTTTTCAGGTTGGCAATTTATTTATTATTAACAATCAGAATGTAGTATGTAAGGCTCTTTTTTTGTTGATAACCTGCACTACACTAGCGAAAGTGTTCCCTTAGATAAAGTTTATTTACAACGAAATAATTATTGGACTAATTGCGCTTGATAATCTGTCCCAAATTCCTAAAATGTTTTGTGACAGGCGCATCCGGGAAGTGAAAAACAAATACTCATATTTAATTCTGTTGTTCATTTTAATTAGCTGCCTGATAGGTTTTGTGATTTCGCTCTTTTACTCCCCCGATACAATCGGGTCTGAACAGAGGAGACATCACTTGTCCCAATGCATATCGGGAAGTGACACCTCCTAATCTGTGCGTTAATAATTTATTGGTTTGGGATGGGAATACTTGTGCCAAACTTGGGTTTTACTTATCCATCCCATGTGCGTAAGTACGAGACCATAGCCAATGATTAACGCTACTAGCAGGAGCTAAATGAACTCATTTCTTCTTCATGCAATTAATAAGCACCTGCAAGCAGGTTGCCTTTTTTTCTTCCCTTACTTTAATATAGGGTGCCTGACAGTTGGCAGCCGATTTTAAATCCCCATTGGCTTGGTTGGCACATGCTTTTGCATCTTCATTATATTCCTCATCTGCTTTGTTCACACAGTCATAATAAGCATCTACACAGGGATTTTTAGAAACTGGTTTAAATAATACCACACCCACTACAAATGATCCTGATGTGGTGGCAACGATTCCGGTTGTATATTCAAACTTACCCTGCCTGACTGATGATTGTTGAATTGTTTTTGTGATGCTATTTCCGTTTTCTTTGGTAAAAACAATTGTTGAAGGCGAATGATTTGTCAATACTACCTTGTAATTATTTTTTTCCAGATCTAGGTTTTCCAATCCCGAAACGGTTACACTAATTCTTGTCTTTTCACCTTTCAACAAATTTGTTTTATTGGCCGTTAAGTTAATTACCGCCACATTCACTTTATGTTCTTCTTTCTTTTGCTGCTCTTCTATATTAATTGTGGCTTTGCCAGCTGCTGAGTTTTGCGGAATTTCTACAATAACTTGCCTGGGCGACTCTGCAATAATTTCGCAGGGCATATTGTTTATTGTTACATTAGTGTTTGCCGAATTGCCATCAAAATTGCCAGGGATATTTAATGGTTCGCCTAGCTGGCAAATAACATCGGGACTAAAATTCATTCCGTTTGATAGTGTTCGCATGCTGTTTGCTCCCTGCGGAAAAACTGGTATTTGTCCACGTTCGATGATCTGGCCTGCAGCATTTTTTAAAAGAAAAGGTAATGAAGCCAACCCTGCCGGAACAATAAATGAAAAAATACGGTTACTAAGTTTTGTTTGCTTACCATCAATTTCAATAACTACTCCTTCGAGTGTTGAAACAT
>JBKJPN010000199.1:0-64539 GCA_046595125.1 Ferruginibacter sp. | reverse complement strand
AATTTTATTAGTCAATTCATTGGCCCCGGGAGGATTGCAGGAGGATATTGATAATACAGTTGTTTATTTTCAAGGTCGGGCAGTACAGGCAGACAAAATAGATAAGCGAGTTAATGTGATATGTCTTAATTACACAGGTATATTAAGTCTGCCGAAAGTATTATGGCGGCTTAGGCAAATAATAATACAAAATAAAATAGATATTGTTCATAGTCACCTTAATCCTGCAGGTTTTTATACAAGTTTAATTTGCCCGGGTAGCATTAAGCAGGTACACACTTTGCATACCACCTATTCGATGGATAAGGAAACTTCTCCTGTAAAATTATTTCTCGAAAAACATCTCTATTTTAAAAAGAAAGATTGCAACATGATTTTGTTGTCGGAGTACACAAAGGCGGATTTTTTAACATCATTACCTTTTAAAGGAAAATATTTTGTGCTGAATAATTTTGTGCAGGATAGTTTTTTTGAAAAAACTGCCAAAGGATTCAAACCTCAAAGTAGAAAATTAAAGATAGTTGCTGCAGGCAGGCTGAATACAGGAAAAAATTTTAAGTTGCTGTTGGAAGTATTTAAATACCTCAACAGTAAAGAAATATACCTTGATATATATGGCTCGGGTAATACAGAAGAATATGAGAAAATTATTGCGGAGCATAGTTTAAAAATAAGAATGATGGGGCAGCATAATAACATGGAGGAAGTATTGCACCAATACGATCTGTTTATTTCGCCTTCATTATTCGAAGGGTTTCCTTTAACCGTATTTGAAGCGATGGCGTCGGGGGTGCCTCTTATTTTGTCGAAAATTGCACCTGTGGAAAGTATTGTGAAAAAACATGCCATTTATTTTGCGGTAGATAATCCAAAAGCATTGGCAGATATTATTGAGTCGGTTTTTAATGGCCAAACTGATATTAGAGGTATGGCGAAAAAGGCTAAGGAATACGCAACGAGAATAGTTAAAAGGGATACTTATATCTCCAACCTAAAGCATATTTATAATGAGTTATAAAATTTATCAGTAGTTGGGGTAAAAAACAATTTATAGATTAATTATTCATGAAAGTTTTACAAGTACTTTATTCTGGATTAGGTGGGCATGGTAATATTTTTTTTGCCATGGTAAATGCCGATGCAAAGAATGAATTTGAATATGAAGCATTGTTTTATGGTATTGAGGAGGTAAGAAGTGAATTCATAGAAGGATGTGCTGCCAAAGGTATCACCTGGTATTTTGCAAAAAAAAGGGTTGGCATTGACCTGAAATATTATGTTCGAATTTTTAAACTTATCCGCAAAAGCAATCCCGATATTATTTTTTTACATGGCAGCGCTTATATTTTACCAGCTAAACTGGCGCAGCTTTTTACTAGAAAAAAATGCAAAATTGTTGTAAGGGAAACACAGGCCAATCACCTTAAAACCCGGGCGCAATGGATATCGCTTTCGGGGGCCATGTTGCTGGCTGATGACATTGTTTGTCTTACTGATGCGTTTGTAACGCAAATCAGGCAAAAGCTCGGTTTTCTGTTTCGGAAAAATAAAGTGCGTGTTATATCTAATGGTATAAACCTGCATGTTTATAAACCGGCCGATAAAGTGCAGGATAATGTAATAGTGATTGGAATGCAAAGCCGGATTGTTCGTATAAAAGATCATATTACGCTGCTAAAGGCCTTTGCACTATTAAAGAAAGAATTTGGCGACGGTTCCATTGCATTGCGTTTGCGCATTGCTGGTGATGGAGATTTTAAAACCGAAGTTGAAAAATATGCTACAGAGATTGGGCTGAAAAATGATGTAGAGTTTACAGGTATGATTCCAGAAACTGAGCTGGTACCATTTTTACAAAGCCTTGATATTTATGTACACGCATCCCTGGGCGAAACCATGAGTACAGCCATCATGCAGGCAATGGCCTGTAAGCTGCCCATTGTTGCATCGGATGTAAACGGAATCAATAATATGATAACCAATGGGCAAACCGGTATTTTGGTACCTGTTAAAAACGAAATTGAAATGGCGGCCGCATTCAAAGAATATATTAATGACCCCGATAAACGGAAACTACACGCCAGACAGGCTTTCCAGTATGCAGAAGACCGCTTTTCGAACCAAAAGATGCTGGAAAGGTATAAAGACATATTTTTGTGAACTATTTTTAATTGAGTTCAGTAATTCAAAGGTTGGTATTGGTAATTAATAGTTGAAATAGCCTGGAGCTATTTTTTATTTTCAAGCCATCCTTACAGCAAAAACATCATGATCAAATCGTTTTTTAAAAAGCAGGCTAATAATGTACAACGCTTTCTGGGCACCTACGACCTGATAAAAGTGCAAAGCATACAGCAGGAAGCAGAATACAGCCGTGTTAAGGCAGAAATAGCAGCTACCTATCCCGATAGCTTGGCGCTTTTTGGATACAAAGTGTATTCACAAACAGATGAAGACGGTATTATTGAGGAAATATTTAACCGGATACCCAATGGTAAAAGGTTTTTAGAGATAGGTATTCAAACGGGTATTGAATGTAATACCACTTACCTTTTACTAAAGGGTTGGAAAGGATCTTGGGTGGAGGGGAGTGAGGTATATTGTAAGACTATTGAAGAAAAACTACATGGGCGTAAGTTTAAAAACAAACTTTCGGTTGTACAGTCGTTTATAGACCGCGACAATGTAATTGATATTTTTAACCGGGAGAATGATTTTTTTGAATCAACCGAACTGGACTTTTTTTCGCTGGATATAGACGGAAACGATTATCATGTAATGGAATCTTTGCTTAAAAAATCCTTTTTACCCAAAGTTATCTGCGTAGAATACAATGCCAAATTTCCGCCACCCGTTAATTTGAAAGTAACCTACGATAAAACCTATGTGTGGGATGGAACCGATTACCAGGGTTGCTCATTACAGGCATATGTTGACCTTTTTGATGCCTTTGCCTACACACTGGTTGGCTGCAATATACCGGGCAACAACGCTTTTTTTGTGCGGAATGAATTTGCAAACCTGTTCAAAATATACACGGTTACCGAGTTTTATCAACCCTGCAGGTATTACCTGGCTCCATTAAATCTGGCGCATAAACCATCCCTTAATTATTTAAAAGCCTTGCTGGCAGAAGGATAGGCCGGATACTGAAAAAGTGAAGTCTGATCATGAAAAAAAGAATATTAATTGATGCATCAACAGTTACCTCGCAGATAGACGGACTGTCGCATTATACGATAAACCTAATTAAATACCTGCCAGAAGAAAGTTTCGAAAAATTTGATTATTCGGTAGTTATCAATAAAGGGCTTAAAAGAAATACCCTTACCGAATTGCTGGCCAATCCCCGGCTACGGGTTATTGAAGCAAAAATTGCATCTATTGGTCCTAAACGTGATTGGGATATGTTTTGGTTTTTGCGCAGGTATAAAAAGCAGTTCGACCTAATACATATCACGTCCAGCAATTATCCGATGACCCTTACAAATGGGATTTGTACCATACATGATATAACGTTCAAAAAATATTTCGACAGTCCACGGTTTACTTTTAACCTGGCACCCATTTACATGAACTGGGTGGTAAAGGCAGCTTTACGCAATGCCAGGGCCATTATTACAGTTTCCAAGTCAACTAAAAACGAACTGGTTAAAGCTTATCAGCTTGATGAAAAGGCCAGCAATAAAATACATCCGGTTTGGCATGGTGGATGGGAGCATCTGGTACATGAGGTAGAATCTGGTGAAGAAATTTGTACGGATGAAAGGCCCAAAGCCGGGAATTATTTATTGTATGTAGGTACACACCGTAAGCACAAAAATATTTCTAACCTGCTCTTATCCTTCAAGCTGGCCATGCCACAAATTCCGATTGAAAAAAAACTGAAAATAATTGGAAGTGAGAAACACCTGAATCCGGCCGACCTGCAGGTAATTAACGATATTAATGCCAACGGTACAAGGGTAACTTTCACAGGCTATCTTTCGCAGGCATGTGTGGATATGTATTTCGAAAATGCCGATGCATTTATTTTCCCTTCTCTATCGGAAGGGTTTGGGCTGGGCGTGCTGGAAGCCTTTTATTATAATATCCCGTTGATTTGTTCAAACATAACTTCTATACCTGAAATTGCCGGAGAGGCTGCGCTATATTTTGATCCGGTTGAACCCCAAAATATTGCTGATGCTATTGCGAGGTTTTATGCCGATCCGCAAATTGCTGTTTCACTAAAAACAGCCGGGGCAGAAAGAATTAAATTGTTTTCCTGGAAAAAGAATGCGGCTGCAACCGTGGCTTTTTACGAATCCTGTCTTATATAATAATCTTTAAAACAACCAGTCAGATTTTATTTTGCAGGATTTTTGTTTTTGTGGATTGTATAGATATACACTAATAAAAAATAATAAAAAGGCAATAGGATTGTTTTGTAGCGCACAATTGTGCCAAAATTATAAGTGGTAAATCCAATAATCAATGCAAACAGCATAGATAAAACAAAAGCAAATAAGGCATACTCATTTTCTAAAATAATTCTGATAAATCCCCAAAATTTTGTTTTATACAGCAGCAAAAAAGTACAGAGTAACAAGAGTGTTGACTCAAGCGCAGCAAAAAGTATAATCAGTTTCCGGCTCTCCCAAAGTAATGGACGGAACATACAGGTAAAAATGGCAACCGGGCTGTGTAACAGCATACCTCCAACTGTAGCGTCAACCTCAGATATATTACCAATTGTACCCTTGCTGTCTTCGGTTTCGTTACTAGTTTCGCCATAGTTTTTTTGGTAAAAATCAACCTGAACTTTTGATTCTTCTGCTAAAAGCTGTATTTGTTCACCAATATTTGAAATAAATGCGAATAAAGTTGCCGCTAACAGAAACAATAAAATTAATAACGCCCTTACTAAAGAGTTTTTTATGGTAATTAAAAACCGGGCGAATACAAATGTTGCCAAACTTACAACCAGTACAATAACAATATAACTTTTTATGGTATAAATTATTAAGAGCAGCACCGGTAAAAACAATAAATCGATTAATGAAAACTTCTTTTTGATAAAAAGTTTATATAAAATAGCTACAATAAAACCCAAAGCGCCCAGGCAAATTGAATCTTTCATAAGTCCGCCGGCCCAAAACCAAATAGCCGGAGTATACAAAACGCCATAGGCCAGCAGTTTTAAATTTCTCCCTTTGTTGATGTCATTAAAAACCTTAAAAAGTCGCCATTGACCTGCAAAAGAAAAAAAGCCAAATATCAAAGAGGTGATTAAAAATTTATTGAATGAGAATAGGGAAACAAAAGCGGCAATTTTCATAACAAACAAATTCGACATGGTACTCATGTAGCCGGTGTAATAGGTATTGTCTCCGGTACGTTCAAACCATTTGCCAACTTCCTCTGCCGATGCAAAAAAATATTTCAGGTTATCAAAATCCAGTTTTACCTGTCCAACTAAAAAATCACTGCCATAGAAATAAGTAAAAGAGTCACCGTAGCCATAATAATATTGTATCATCATGGAATAAGCGATGCTGCCAAACATTCTTAAAAAAAAGGCCATCAAAAAATACTTTCTTATTTCCGCATCGGGATATTTTACCGATCGTTTCTTTACTATTATGTAAAAAATGTATAAGTAAATCGGCAGCAGGATATAATCAAAAACAGTTATGTATTGCATTTGGAAGTCTGCTGGGTTTTAAAAAAATCTGGTAGCGCTGCTACATAATAAAACTGCAATATAAACATAAGTTGGGAGGCCCTGTTAACTCAATTGCGTCAATTTAAATAATATGTTCATAATTTCGGGTACATTCCATTTAAAAAATAACAATAAACTAACCGTTGGTCCGTTAAATGACACAGTTTTCAAAACCAAGCAATCCAATAATTCATGAATGAAGCAATTCATTTAGTAAATCCGTTTACTAAAACAGCACTAACACAAACTGCAGAAGGGCTTAGTGACAATCAATCTACCGTTTTCCCCCTCAGGAACGGCGCTTACCGCCTGGTAGAAGATGATAATTACACCGAAAATTTTGGTTACCAGTGGAACAAGTTTGTTGAAACGCAAATTGACAAGTCATCTGATTTGGACATTAGTAAAGTGCGTTTTTTTACCGAAACCAACTGGGATAAAGAAGACCTGACTGGTAAAAATGTATTGGAAGTAGGATCGGGCGCTGGTCGTTTTACCCAAATCATTGTAGATTTTACTAAAGCAAATTTATACACCGTTGATTATAGCAATGCGGTAGAAGCCAATTATAAAAACAATGGTCCCAACCCGAGGCTGCATATTTTTCAGGCTAGTATTTACGATATGCCTTTTGCGCCGGCACAATTTGATAAAGTGGTTTGCATAGGTGTTTTACAACACACCCCCGATGTTGAAAAATCGGTTAAATGCCTTACCGACATGGTAAAACCCGGTGGAGAACTGGTGGTGGATTTTTACCCCATCAGGGGCTGGTGGACGAAGGTGCATGCTAAATATATTTTTAGGCCATGGACAAAGAAAATGAGCCACGAAAAGCTGTTTAAAAAGATTGATAATAATATTGACTGGCTGATAAAGACCTCCCGTTTCTTTTCTAAAATTGGGATTGGTAAATTAACCAATCGGTTTTTACCCATTTGCGATATTGATGGCACAGTGCCCAGGGGAATATCATACGAAAAACTAAGAGAGATATGTGTGCTGGATACCTTCGATATGTTTAGTCCCGAGTTTGATCAGCCGCAACGAATAAGTACCGTTGTTGGCTGGTTCAAAAAATATGGTATGAGCGATGTGTGGGGTGGAGAGATCAGGTACCAGAACTTTTTGGCAAGCGTGGTAAAAGGGAAAAAGCCCCTGTAGCGTTCGAATATAAATTTACGTTTTAGCAAAGCTGATAATGTAGATTAGCTTTTTTGCCATAGGCATTTACCAAACAAGCAAGTGAGCGGGTCAATTGCAGGAGAAAAATAATAGTACATAATAGACTAGGTTTGACCTGTACTTTTTAAAGTATTTTTATTTTACACAAAAACAAAACCTTACTTTTTTATGAAAGAACTTGTTTATAAACTAATTGATATTCTTAACAGGGGAAAGGGTTTAAAGCGAACTGTTAATGGCCATACATTAAGATTGCCCACCAGGTATTTCAAATATTTCCCCAAAGACTATGAATCAGAGAATTTTGAACTATTGAGCGAAAATTGCAACCTAGGGGCAGTAGTGATGGATATTGGTGCCCATATAGGTTTGTTTAGCGTGGTGGCAGCACAGGTAACCGGTAAAACGGGCAAAGTGTATGCTTTTGAACCTACACCTACTACCTATGCATTATTGCAAAAAACTGTTGTTATTAATCATGAAGAACAGGTAATAGAAACCATTCAAAAAGCAGTTGGAAAAGAAAATGGAAAAATAACTTTTTTTATTACCGATACAAAGGCAGACAACGCCAACAGCCTGGTAAACTATAGAGATGTAAGTTCGGCACATGGAATAGATGTGGAGGTAACAAGTGTTGATGATTTTGTAAAAGAGAAAAATATAAATAAACTCGATTTTATTAAGATTGATGTGGAAGGAGTTGAATACGATACTTTACTGGGCACTGCTAATACCCTAAAAACCCTGAAACCGGTTTGTATTGTTTCTATTCATCCCAAGGCCATTGCAGCCAAAGGCGATAAGCTACAAGATATTTATGATTTTATTGTTGGTTGCAATTATCGGATAATGCTTGATAAAAAACCATTTTCGAAAGAGGCGTTGCAGGCCAATACCGACTTGATTGATCTGCATATTTACCCTAACTAATTGTTTGGTTAAGTAGAAGGTGATACAAATAATCCAGCATACATGCATCAGCAAATAACCATTAAAAATAAATTCGTAAAAAAAACGCTGCAACAGAACGCCAAAGGCTTAACAGACGAACGGATTGTTGTACCATATAAAAAACCGGATGAATAATAAAAAAACCATCCTGCACATTATTCAAAATTTTGGCCGTGGAGGTGCCGAAACCTCGTTGATTGGCGTATTGAAAAACCTGCCCGATTACAACAATATTGTTGTTACGCTTGACGAACTGAACCAGTTTGGCGATGATTTAAAATACGATAAGTATTACTGCCTCCATCTAAAATCCTATTACCTATTTCCGCTTGCCATTAGCAAACTTCGAAAAATAATTAAAGAAAATAATGTTGACTTGGTGCATAGCCAGCTTTACTGGAGTAACCTGCTGGCAAGATTTGCCTGTCCGAAAAACATTCCGCTGGTAACTACCATCCAGTCGTCGGTAACCGGTACGGTTGAATATAAAAAGAAATGGATTTGCTGGCTGGATAAAATCAGTTATAACCGTAAACCTAGTACCATACTTGGCGTTTCGGAATATGCATTGAATGATTATTTTGATTTGCTGAAACTGAAACGGTACGACACTTATGTGCATTACAATTTTGTTGACACCTCTATCTTTAATGCAAGTACCAAACTGCCAACAAAAAAAAGCGATGAATTTAGATTGATAGCTGTAGGCAACCTACGGCCTCAAAAGAATTTTTTTTACTTACTGGAAGCCTTTAAACATTTGAAAGGGAAAAACATAAGCCTGGATATATTTGGCGATGGGATGCTTGAAGCAGACTTTCAAAAAATCATTAACGAAAATGAGCTGCCAGTAAGGCTGATGGGTAAAATAAATAATCTGCAAGAGGTAATGGGTGATTATGATTTGTTTGTACTGCCATCTTTTTATGAAGGGTTTTCGCTGGCAGTATTGGAAGGCATGGCCGTGCAAAAACCTATGCTGCTTTCCAACATTCCAACTTTTACCGAGCAGTGTGCCGACACGGCAATTTATTTTTCACTTGATGATGTGCAGGACCTGGTTGAGAAAATAATATACCTGCGTGATAATCCCGTAAAACTGAAAGAACTGGCGGTAAAGGGGCAGCAAAGAGTACTGGAGAATTTTACATTGGATCATCACTTGATATCTTTGCGAAAAATTTACAAAGAAGTATTTGACAAGCATGCAGCTTCCTGAAAGCGCAACGCGTTACCGAAATGAATAAAGAAAGCATATTTAGTGTATTGAATGGTTTGGGACTGAGTAAAATATTACGCAGCCAGAAAAAAAATATGCTTACGGTATTAAGTCTGCACCGGGTATCACCTGAACTGGATTTCTTTTGGAACCCGATGAAACCAGATACATTTGAGCGACTGCTGCAGTATCTACAAAAGCACTATCATGTTATTTCATTTAATGATTTGCAGGAGATACAGAAAAAGCAACGGCATACAAAGCCTTATGTTATACTGAGTTTCGACGACGGTTACTACGATTTTTATGAATATGCCCTGCCGCTGTTGGTACAATATAAAATGCCGGCTAATCATAATATTGTAAATGAATGTGCCGAAAATAATAGGGTGATTTGGACACAAAGACTGAACACTATTTTTAACTTTTGCCGTACTAGTAATCTTCCCTTATCGTTTGAGAAAGATGGCCAACTGTTTAACAAAACTGGCGATAATAACAACTGGATGCAATTTTATCTGGCTGTTTATAAATGGATGTTAACATTAACTTTGGGCGAACGGCAGGCGCTTTTGGCAAAACAGGAGCAGTCTTTGTCTTTATCGGCGTCGGTAAAAATGATGAACTGGCAGCAGATTGCGGAATGTGCCAACAATGGTATTGAAATTGGCAGCCATAGTTTTTCGCATGATGTGATTTCAACGATAACTAATGATGATGTGCTATATAAAGAGATTGTGACTTCGGTAAAGCAGCTGGAGGAAAAGCTGAACAAGAAAATAAATATACTGGCATTGCCTAATGGCGAAGGAAATGCAGCTATTGCAAAATATCTGGATCAGGCAGGAATTAATTATCTGCTCTACGTTGGCGAAAAACTGAATGCTATGAAAAAGCTGAATGGTACCATGGATTCAATTTATCGGATTAACCTGGTTGAAGAATCGGTGCCAGCCATGATGCTGCGAACCGAGATGTTTCATGCAAAAATGAAAAACTATGTCTAAATACAGCACCAGAAAAATTGGTTCAGCCGAATTTGAATTGCTGATTCCGTTGATGAAGGATTGTTTTGGGATGGATGTAAACCTGGCTTATTTCCAGTGGAAATATATTGATAATCCAGCAGGGAGTTTTGTTGGTTTTATTGCCATTGATAATCAAACCGGTGAGGTAGGCGCATATTACGGTGTAATACCGCAAAAGTTGCTGATTGATGGAACAGAGAAAGTTATTTACCAGTCCTGCGATACGATGACCCACAGCAAACACCGCCGCCAGGGCCTGTTTAAAATGCTGGCCATGGAATGTTATGATTATCTGCGAAATAATAATGAGCTTTTTATTATTGGATATGGAGGTGCCGATTCAACCCCCGGCTTTATAAAATTTGGCTGGAAACATGTTTTTAATTTCCGGTATTCTTTTCTGCCCGCCATCATGTGTAAGCTGGCGGCATTGGGCGCTTACAAAGCCAGTGATTTTAGCGACAATCCATCTTTGGAAAACCTGGAGGGCGCTATAGCAAAGCTGCAATCGTCCAATACCATTCATTCGGCACGTACGGCGCAGCATATTTTATGGCGTACTAAAAACAATCATTTTAATTACCAGTTTGTTTTTTATAAGCAACAGAACGAAGTGCTGGGTTATGCAGTATATTATATCAATGATAACAAACTCATTCTGTTCGATTTTATTTTTTCTAATTCAACATGCCGCAAGGCAATCATCTGGTATTTAAGCAAGTTGGTAAATAAAAAGGGCTACAAAGCCATCATTGGTTATTGCCAGGAAAAAGCTGCTTTTGAGAAACAACTTCGCAGCAGTATGTTTTTAACCAATCCTTTTAAAAAAGGGCCGTTAACAGAAAGAACGCCTTTTATATTTTATGCAGCCGACGAAGAGATGAATAAATACATAAATCCGGCTGATTGGCAAATGACCAGTTATGATCATGATGCGTTGTAAATAAAAACGAGTATGTTTTTATTGATTAATTTCGGCAATACTTAAACAAGGTTCCTATGTGTGGCATTTCAGGGTTTATAGATTTTAAACGAGCAACTTCACAAACTGTTCTGGAAAAAATGAATCGTATCATGGCTCATCGTGGGCCCGATGGGGAGGGCTATGCCATGTTTGAAACTGATGCAGCTAGCATCGGCCTCGGTCACAGAAGGCTTAGTATTATTGATTTAACCGAAGGGGGCAAACAGCCAAAAGTTTTTGGCAACCTGTACCTTACTTTCAATGGAGAAATTTATAATTATGCCGAAATAAAAACCGAGCTGGAAACTAAGGGACATGTTTTTGACAGTCATAGTGACTCCGAAGTTATTTTACATGCCTATGCCGAGTGGGGCCCCGCGGCGCTGCAAAAGTTTATCGGCATGTTTGCTTTTGTTATTTATGACGAAGCCACACAAAAATTATTTGCCTGCCGCGACAGGGCCGGCGTAAAACCTTTTTTTTATTATTTTAAAGACGGATTGTTTTTGTTTGGCTCCGAACTAAAAGCCCTGATGCAACACCCGCAGTTTGTAAAAACAATTAATCATGATGCAGTAGCTGCTTTTTTGCAATATGGTTATGTGCCCACGCCGCATTGTATTTTTAATGATGCACACAAATTAAACCCAGGACATTACCTGGTATTTGATATAAAAAAGCAGCAGCATGAAATTGTGCAGTACTGGAATGTTTACAACTCCTACAATAAACCGGAACTAAAAATTGACTTGCCTGATGCGATTACCGAAACAGAAAAATTGCTGACCAATGCATTTCAATACCGAATGGTAAGCGATGTGCCCGTGGGTGTTTTTTTAAGCGGCGGTTACGACAGTGGCTGTGTTACTGCCATATTACAGGCAAACAATACAGAGAAGATTAAAACATTTACCATTGGTGTACCCGATGCCGGATTGAACGAAGCGCCTTTTGCAAAGGATATTGCCAACCATCTGGGCACCGATCATACCGAATACTATTGTACACAAAAAGAGGCCTTGGAAATTGTTCCCGATCTTCCGTTTTATTATGATGAACCCTTTGCCGACAGTAGCGCTATACCAACAACGCTGGTAAGTCGTATCGCCAGAGAAAAAGTTACTGTGGCGTTATCGGCCGATGCAGGTGATGAAATTTTTGCTGGCTATAATCGCTACGACCTGATGGAAAAGTATGGGAATAAGATTAAGAAAATACCTGCTTTTGCCCGTAATGCTGTTGCAGCTGTGATGAATGTAGTACCTGCATCCAAAATTCCGGTACTCAACAAAAAGTACTTGTTTGCCAGCCGATACGAAAAAATGAAAAATTTGTTGCAGAATCCTTCCGAAGCAAATTTTTTGATGAGTATGACGAGCCAGATGAATGAAAAGGAACTGGCTTTGTTGATGAACGAACCAATTAGCAAGTTAACGTCGGGTATTGACAGCCAGGAGCTGAAAGCTGAATTTTACAGCAACTTGAAATATATGCTGGCTATTGATTACAAAACTTATTTGCTCGATGATATTCTGCAAAAAGTTGACCGCGCTGGTATGAGTGTTAGCCTGGAAGGCAGGGAGCCGTTTTTAGATCATCGAATTATTGAATGGGCTGCCCAGCTGCCCATGGACTATAAATACAACAAGGGAGAAAAAAAATACATCATCAAACAAATAGTACATAAGTATATTCCACAGGCTATGATGGACAGGCCAAAAATGGGTTTTGGTATTCCCATTGCCAACTGGCTAAGCAACGATTTAAAGAAATTTGTTGACCAATACCTGGATGATGCCTATATAATTAAGCAAAATATTTTTAATAACAATGAAATACAACGCATAAAAAATTCGTTCTATCTTGGTAAGGTTGAAAGAGCAGAAAAAATCTGGTACCTGCTAATGTTTCAGATGTGGTACGATAAATGGATTAACAATTAGGCATCATGTTCTATCAGCTTAAGAATAAAATTTCGGAAAACAAAGCTACCATCTGGTCGGTGAGTAAATATATATTCACCAATTTTTTTGGAAAAGGGCTGGCTTTTCTTTTGATACCGCTTTTTACAAATCCAAAATATCTTACTCCCGAAGACAATGGGATTTTAAGTATTTTCGGAAGCTATATATTGCTGTTATCTCCTTTTCTCACGCTGGGCATGATGCATTCGGCCAGCACAGAGTACTTCAAAAAAACCAAGAAAGAATTTGCTATTGCGAATACATCCAATATTATTACATCCATTTTTTTTATGCTGTTAGGGATGGCGGTATTGTTTCTGTTTAGAGATTATTTAATACATCGTTTTGGTTTTCAGGTTGAGTTTGTTTTCATCTTACCCTTTATCGTATTTCAAACTTTTTTCAATGACCAGTTGTTAATTTTAATACGAAACCGCAATGAAATTAATACATACGCAATAACCAATATTTCGAAAGCGCTGGTAGAATATGGATTGTCGGTTGTGCTGATTGTTTTTTTTTATAAGGCCTGGCAAGGCCGTATATGGGGTGTAGCAATATCGTTAATGACTATTAATTTGTTTGGCGTATGGTATTTAATCAAAAACGGATACTGGCGTTTAAATTTTAAAATCAGCTTTTTGGTAGAAGAGTTGAAATATGGCATACCCATCATTGTTTTTCAAATGGCTGTTTTTTTATTGGGGGCCACAAACAAACTCTTTCTTGCTTTTTTTGATGTTGACAAGTCGGCTTTGGGCATTTATGCCATTGCCTGTATTCTTGGAACATTGGTAGGGGCATTTTCTCAAAGCATTCTCCTGTATATACAGCCCCAGGTGTATGCTATTATTAGTAGTGGTAAGGCTACAAGAACAATAATTAGAAACGAGTTTTATAAATTTGTGAAAATACTCTTATTATGTACCATTGCTTGTGTGCTGACTGTGCTAATTGTTTATTATTTTTTCATTAATAAGCTTTACATCAGCGGCATGCCTTATTTTTTTATGACAGCGTTCAGCAGTTTTATTTGGGGGTTGAATACTTTCTTTTTCAATTTTCTGTTGTATCAAAAGGCAAAGCGGAAAATTCTTTCGTTAAGTATTGTTTCTGCGCTGATATCAATGATTGTAAATACCATTTTAGTTAAAAATTTTCTTATCTTCGGTGATGCCCTTGCTGGTATTATCAATACACTAACGTTCAGCCTACTGCTATTTTTTATATGTCGCAAAACAATAGCAAACGTTTATACAGGTAGATCAGATTAGGACAAAAACAGTTTTTTATCCAAAGAGCCCGACAATGCATCATAGCGAAAAAAACTTGGCGAAACAAAACGCTCCCATTGTATATTTTGCCTTTAACCGACCGGAGCATACCTTAAGGACTTTAACGGCCATTAGTGAATGCAGGAATTCGGAGAATACTATTTTACATATTTACATTGATGCTCCTAAAGAGGGGGCCTCCGAAATAGAATTGAAAAAAAATATTGAAGTAAGAAATATCGCAGCCCGTGAGCAATGGTGCGCCGAGGTTGAAATTGTGACAGCTGAGAAAAACAAGGGGCTCTTTGAGTCAATTATAGATGGGATTACGAATACGATTGCAAAATTTGGAAAAGCAATAGTTGTTGAAGATGATGTGCTGGTTTTTCCCGGATTTCTGAATTATATGAATGCGGCTTTGAATCTTTATCAAAACCACCCAGAGGTAATGCATATCAGTGGCTATTCGAATGCCAAATTTAGAGACGTGGCCATGTCGGAATCAACCTATTTTTACAATCATACAACCTGCTGGGGTTGGGCCACCTGGAAAAGAGCCTGGGATAAATTTACCCCCGATGCATTGGCAATAAAAAAAGCCTGCGCTAAAAAGGGCAATATTCATTATTTGAATATGGATGGCACATTTGAAATGTTTTGGGGCCTTAAATCTATTGCCAACAGTCAGTTCCAGAGTTGGAACACGCTTTGGCATTCCATTGTGTTTTTAAATGATGGTTTGTGTCTTCACCCAACACGGTCGTTGGTAAACAACATAGGGCACGATGGCAGCGGTACCAATTGTGAACTTGATGAAGGTTTTGGCATGAATGATTTTTTCCCGGATGATCTTGTTATTACACCGATACCATTGATAGAGAATAAAACCGTAAGAGATTATAATACGCAGCAGTATAGCTTAAGTTACAAGCTGAAATTTGCGGTAAAACATTATTTGCGGTATATATTTCGGCGCTAGCATAAAACATCTTCTAAAAAACTCTTTGACAGAAAATAAAAAAATATTGTTCATTTCTTATGATGGCTTAACCGACCCGCTGGGCCAAAGTCAAATAATTCCGTACCTGGCTGGGCTAACAAAATTTGGTTACGAGTTTGTGATCTTAAGTTGCGATAAACCAGAGAAGTACAAACAAAACAGGACTTATGTTGAATCGCTGATCGCAACTTATCCTATTACATGGGTTTCTATTCCTTACACAAAATGGCCGCCGGTACTTTCTTCGGTGTACGATTTTTTTAAACTCAGAAGTAGCGCCAAACAACTGCACAAAGTTCATCATTTTGATATGACGCATACTCGGCCAGGCATTCCGCAACTGGTTGCATTGCATCTTAAAAAGAAGCTGGGCATTAAATTCATGAATGATATACGTGGTTTTTGGGCCGATGAACGGGTGGACGGCGGTATGTGGGACCTAAAAAATCCGTTGTACAAAATGGTGTACAATTTTTTTAGAGGAAAAGAAGATGAGTGCGTAAGGCTGGCTGATTATAATACCTGCCTGACTTACCGGGGAAAAGAAGAAATTTTAAAATGGAAAAATGTACCGCAGCCAGTTCAGGTAGATGTAGTGCCTTGCAGCGTTGATTTGGAATTATTTAATCCTTCAAAAATTGATACTGTCCTACAAGAAAATTTAAAAAAAGAACTGGGCATACAGGATGGTGATTTTATTATCAGCTACCTGGGTTCTATCGGAGGCTGGTATCTTACCAAAGAAATGCTGCAGTTTTGTAGTCTGCTTTTGCAAAAAAAACCGGCGGCTAAATTTCTCTTTATCTCCAATAATAACCACCAGGATATTATTGATGCAGCATCAGTTTATCAGATTCCACCCGAAAAAATTATCGTTAAGTTTGGCAAACGCCACGAAGTGCCGGCCTTGCTGTCGTTCAGCACTTATTCTTTGTTTTTTATTAAGGCCTGCTATTCAAAATTATCGTCATCGCCTACCAAGCATGGCGAAATAATGGCCATGGGCATTCCGGTAATTGCCAACAGCGGTGTGGGAGATGTAAAGGAAATTGTAGAAAAATATAAGGGCGGATATATTCTGGATGAATTTACCGAGGTATCGATGGCAGCGGTTATTGATCAGATTTGTAATGAACAAATTAAATTTGATCATATAGCCATCAGGGAAGGAGCCAAAGATTTTTATGATTTAGAATCCTCCATAGAAAGTTATAATAGGGTTTATAAAAAAGTTTTGAGTTAATTTGTAAGCGATGACAAAAAAATATTTAATTGTTGGATCAGGATTCTCTGGTGCTGTGCTGGCTAATCGGCTTGCCGAAAAACTGGATTGTATTATTGATGTGTGGGACGAACGCGGCCATATTGCCGGTAACTGCCATACCAAAAGGGATGTGGAAACAAATGTAATGGTACATGAATATGGTCCTCATATTTTTAATACTGATAAAAAAGAGATATGGGATTTTGTAAACAGTTTTGTTGAGTTTAAGCCTTTTGTAAATCGTGTAAAGGCAAACTATAAGGATAATATTTATTCGCTGCCGGTTAACCTGCACACCATAAACCAGTTTTTCAACAGTAGTTTTGGCCCGGCCGAAGCCAAAGCTTTTATTGAAAGCAAGGCCGATAAAACTATTGATGAACCAAAATCATTTGAAGAACAGGCCCTTAAATTTATCGGCCCCGAATTGTATCAAGCTTTTTTTTACGGTTATACCAAAAAACAATGGGGTTGCGAGCCATCGGAACTGCCGGCATCCATTTTAAAAAGATTACCAGTAAGGTTTAATTACAACGACAATTATTACAACAATATTTACCAGGGAATTCCCGTAGATGGCTATACTGCGTTGGTTGAAAAATTGCTGGATAGTGAAAAAATAAACGTCGCACTCAACAAAAAGTTTCAATACAGCGATGAGTTGGCTAAAGCGTACGACCATATTTTTTATACCGGTCCCATTGATGCTTTCTATAATTATAAGCACGGAAAATTGGGTTATCGAACAGTTTATTTTGAAAAACATATCGCCACAGGCGACCACCAAGGTAACGCTGTAATAAACTACTGCGAAGAAAAAATACCCTTTACCCGTGTGCATGAGCACAAACATTTTGCGCCCTGGGAAGTGCATGAAAAGACAGTTTACTTTAAGGAATTCAGTAAAGAAACTGAAGCGGATGATATACCTTATTACCCAAAAAGGCTGGAAGCTGATAAGCAGATTTTGGCAGCTTATAAGGCCGAAGCGTTGCAATCTTCGGGCATTTCATTTTTGGGCCGGCTGGCTACTTACCGCTATATGGATATGCACCATGTTATAGGCGAAGCAATCAATTTTGCCGAAAATTTTACAAATTCTCTCAAAAAGGCTATTGATCCACCTGTGTTTCCCGTTGCAAATTTTTAAATAATTTTTGTGCTAATGCAATAAGCCGCTGATAGTTGCGTTTTAAATAGGTCCAATTTATTCTATTTTAAAACCAAACATCAGACCTATGCAAAAGGTTATTGCTGTGGTTGTTACATACAACCGTTTAGCATTGCTTTCCGAATGTATCACTGCATTAAGAAACCAATCCCGCCCTTTAGATGCAATTCTCGTTATAAACAATGGCAGTAACGATGGTACTGAAGAATGGTTGCAATCTCAAAAAGACATAGAATTTCATACGCAAGCTAACCTGGGCGGTGCCGGTGGTTTTAGTACGGCCATTAAAATGGGCTATCAAAAGGGTTATGAGTGGGTTTGGTGTATGGATGATGACGGCATGCCAAAGGAAGATGCCCTCGAAAATTTATTGCTGGCAGAAGGCAATGAATTAAAATTGTTGAACTGTGCAGTCATTAATAAAGAGGATAAAAAATCATTTGTTTGGAATACCGGCGGATACAAAACACTGGACGAAGTTCCCGGAAATATTATTGACGGAATTGGCCATCCATTTAACGGAACATTCATTAATAGAAGAATTATTGAAAGAGTTGGCGTACCAAAAGCCCAGTTTTTTTTATGGGGCGACGAAACAGAATACTACTACCGGATAGTAAGAACAAACAAAATACCTGTTTGTACAGTAGCCAACAGCATCCATTATCACCCTGCAACGGCATTTTCATTAAAAAGCGACTGGGATTATAATTCGGGCTGGAAAATGTATTACTATATTCGCAACCGTTTTCATATTCACCAGGTAAAATTCAACAACAGATTACTGGCCCTATTGCACTACTGTTGTTTTATTGCGGCATTTGCCGGTATTACCCTACTGTTTCAAAAAACAGATAAGCTTAAAAAACTGAGTTTTATTGTATGGCCGGTTGCCGATGCATTTAATAATAATTTTGAGGCTACCCCCCCAATTATATTAACTAAGTTGAAAAACAATGATGGCTTTTCATTAACCGGATCTATAAACAGCTACCTGAGAAATACTTGGTTAAGTATACTGCCTTCTTTTACTACAGCAAGAACCGGAAGGACGGCAAACGCCTAAAGGTTCACAAATTATACCCCCTCTGAAATCTCATACAGTCCCGTCAATGGCGGGGCTGTTTATTTTTTTAAAGGTCTTATCCCGAATAATAAAAATGGCGATTATATAGAAAGGCAAACATGGAATTTTATATCGAACCAATGTGCCAAAATTTGCTGTAGTGGCGCCAACAAACAACGCAAATAGTAAAGCAAATAAAAGGCAATATAATGCCACAGGGTCTTTTGCAATAGCTCGCATAAAGTTAACTGGTCCGGCTTTGTACAAGACGAATAAAGTAAAAAGCATGATGGCCAGACTCTCAAAAGACGATAGCAGTGTTGAGATTTTTTTTGACTCCCATATAAAAGGCCGGTATAAAGTAGCAATGATGGCGGCAGGTGCAATCCTGATTAAGCTAGAAGTGGAGCCATCAAACTCAACTCCCAGCGAAAAATTGGATCCTGCATCTTCCTGTTCGGCATAGGCTTTTTGATAGGCAGAAATATTCTTTGTTATTTCTTCGCCTCCATAGGCGCCTAAAGTACTCGCCAGTTGTTTCATAACTGTTGTAAACATAGTTACTGTAAAAACAATCAACCCCAATACAAAAGCAATACGCAGCATGAGGCTTTTCATTAAGGTTACATTCTTTAAAGCAAGGAACAGCACGAAAAAAGGAATATAGGAAATAAGAATATAAACTTTTATAACGTACAGCAGATAACCGGCTACTAGTATTACTACCGCATTAAAGATTATGTTTTTGCGTTTGTAAAACATTTCATAGAGCGCATAAGTTATCCAGCCGAGCGCTCCGGTGCAAATGGGATCCTTTAATATACCCGAGCTCCAGAAAACAAAACTTGGCAAATACAATATAGCGATGGCAAACTGCTTGTGCAAGTGTGGGTATTGTTCGTAAAAAAACCGGTAAAGCCGCCATATCCCAGAAAATGAGACCATGGAAAAAAATAAGTTAATGATGAGGTATTTGTGTAGCGATAGAAAAGAGAACAAGATAGTAATCCTAACAACCATGTAATTGTTCTCGGCTACCAAATAACCCAGGTTCAGCTGATTTTTCAATAAGGTCTGATCAAAATCGGCACTGGGAGTATAAATCCATTTTAAATGAGTAGATGGGTCATTAACAATCATACGGGCAATATTTGCCCCTTCGGAATAAAAAAGGCCAAAAGAATCCCCGGGAGAAAGAACCGTATTGAATAGGGTAAAGGGTAAAACAGCGATAACCTTGATCCAAAACCCTTGTTTGTGATAGTATTTAAGAACGGGGTCGGTATAGTTTTTTCTTCGGGCGCTGAAGATGAAATAAAATATGGCTACATATATAGGGAACAATAAAAAATCTAAAAAACCCATTTCCGTAGTTTGATTTTTATAAGACTACATAAGCCTGATAAATATGAAGCATGCTGCTATTGCAGTCAAATTTATTATAAATAATCTAACCGTCTTTTAATAATATGAAGTTATTTTTGGGTAATTTAAATAAACAATCAGCCAACATCAATTTTCAACAAGATCTTTTGCCTCAATTAGCCAACAATAAAAAATTAATTCGCATTACCACTGTACCTATGGCACTAAGATATTTATTGCCGGGGCAAATGCGTTTTATGGCTGATAACGGGTTTGAAGTTTTGATGATAAGTGCTGATGGGAAAGAACTTACTGAAGTAATAGAAAATGAAAAATGCCGGCACATAATAGTGCCAATGACTCGCAAAATCACACCGATTCAGGATTTAAGCTGTTTGATAAAGCTCATTAAAATTTTCAGAAAAGAGAAGCCTGATATAGTGCATACCCACACACCTAAGGCGGGCTTATTGGGCATGCTAGCAGCCAAAATTTGTGGTATAAGAACCAGGATTCACACGGTAGCAGGGATGCCACTAATGGCTGAGAAAGGCTTTAAATACAGGCTGTTAAAATTTATTGAGCGGCTAACTTACGCATGTGCAAACCAGGTTTGGCCCAATAGTCCATCGTTGTTGAAGTTTATACAAGATGAGCAAATGTGCCGTGTGGCAAAGCTCAATATTATAGCCAAAGGATCAACAAATGGAATTAATATTAACCGGTTCAACCCATCGGTGTTGGATGAATTGATGATTGACGAAATAGCAGCGCAAATTAATTTTTCGGATGAAAATAAATACCTGCTTTGTATTGGGCGGCTGGTGGCCGATAAAGGCATTACAGAGCTGGTTAACGTTTTTACCAAATTACAAAATGCACACGGTGACCTGATGTTGATATTGGTTGGAGAATTTGAAGAAGAATTAGACCCCCTGCCTGCTAACACCTTACTTGAAATTGAAATTAACCCCAACATAATTCATGTTAACTGGACTAATCAGGTGGAATATTTCATGCACCTGGCCGATTTTTTTGTTTTTCCATCACACCGGGAAGGCTTTCCAAATGTATTGTTGCAGGCGGGTGCCATGGGGCTGCCCATTGTCTGTAGTGGTATAACCGGTAATATTGATATTGTAAAGAATAACGAAACGGGTTTGATTTTTAATAGTGGTAATGAAGGGGAAATGCTGCGCTTGATTGCGTTTGCTATTGCTAATCCGCAACAACTGAAAACAATGGCAAAACAATTACAAAAGGATATACAACAAAATTACCCTCAGGAAAATATTTGGCAAAAAATGCTGGAGGCTTATAAAACCTTGGTAAATTAGACAACAAAAAAAAGACAAATGATTTTAATTGGATATAGCGGACATGCATTTGTTGTTTGTGGAATTTTACAATCTGCAGGAAAAAAGGTAACGGGTTATTGCGATGCTGTTGAAAAAGAACACAATCCTTTTAACTTGGTTTATCATGGAACAGAATCGTCTGACCAGGGTTTGCTTGCTTTGCAAAACAATGATTTCTATATAGCTATTGGTGATAATGGGGTTCGAAATAAAATTTATCAGCAACTCCAAAAACATAACTTGCTTCCCGTTAATGCTGTTCATGCGTCTGCAGTAATTGATTCATCGGCTGTTTTGGCCGAAAATGGAGTAATGGTTGGGGCGAATGTTAGTATCAATCCATTGGCAGTTATAGGCAAAGGAGCCATTTGTAATACCGGCTGTATTATAGAGCATGAATGTGTTGTTGGCGAGTTTACTCATATTGGTCCGGGGGCTGTACTTTGCGGTAATGTAAAAGTTGGCAGTGGTACTTTTGTTGGTGCTGGTGCTGTAATTAAACAAGGCATCAGCATTGGAAAGAATGCTACAATAGGTGCAGGCGCAGTGGTAGTAAAAAATGTAGCTGATGATATTACCGTTGTTGGCGTGCCGGCAAAATAATAAAGGGTTTCAACCGGTATAGTCAAATTAGCTGCAATGCTGCTTTTCCCTACCTTTGCAACGAAAAATTATAAACAAATATGAAGGTATTAGTTACAGGAGGTGCTGGTTATATAGGCTCCGTTTTAGTAAGGCAGTTATTGAGTAAAGGATATAGTGTAAGGGCTTTTGATTCTTTAAAATTTGGTGGCGATGCGTTGTATGATGTAATGCTGAACCCCAATTTTGAGTTTATGAAAGGCGATGTGCGTAATGCTGATGATGTAGACAATGCTTTAAAGGGAATTGACGCCGTTGCACATTTAGCAGCCATCGTTGGCGACCCCGCCTGCAAAAAATATAGCGACGAAGCTAATGAAACCAACTGGGGTGGCGCTGTTAATTTGTTTAATAAAGCCGAAGCAGCGGGGGTAAAACGTTTTGTTTTTGCTAGTACTTGTAGTAACTATGGTAAAATGCCCAACCCCGATTCATTTGTGGTAGAAACATCTGAACTGAATCCGGTTTCGTTATATGCTGAGTTGAAAGTAAAGTTTGAAAAATACTTACTGGAAGAAAAGAAAGACAGTCCGATGTGTAGTACTGCGCTGCGTTTTAGCACTGTTTATGGCTTTTCTCCACGAATAAGATTTGACTTAACTGTAAATGAATTTACCCGCAATGCTGCCGTGCATGGTGAACAAGAAATTTGGGGACAGCAGTTCTGGAGACCCTATTGCCATGTGGATGATCTGGCAAGAGCAGTAGTGTTGGTGTTTGAAAGCCCAAAAGAAAAAGTAAAAGCCAATGTATTTAATGTGGGCAGCACCGAGGAGAATTATAACAAAGGGATGGTTATTAAAGAGGTTTGCAAAGTAGTGCCCAATGTAAATGTTATTTATGTTGATAGTAGTGAAGACCCACGTGATTACCGCGTTAATTTTGATAAGATAAAAAATGAACTGGGATTTACCATCACTAAAACAGTACCTGATGGCGTAAAAGAAATTTACACGCTTTTAAAAACAGGCATTGTTACCGATTCATTTGCTCAAAAATTCAGGAATATTTAATACTTATAAGGCCACTATAAGCGCTGTTTAGCCATAATAGCGATACCTAGCTTATGCAGAATAATTCATGAGGCACTTACAGTAGCAAGACAAGTAAATTAATGATTCGCTCCCGTCTTTAGGCAGGAGCGTTTTTTTTATTTAGGTTTGCAAAGCAAAAAATAGTTATTTATGCTTTTACTCAGTGGCCCAAATATGGCCGGCAACGAATGGGAATATGTTAAAGATTGTCTGGATACTGGCTGGGTCAGTAGCGTGGGTGCTTATGTAGATCGGTTTGAAAAAATGACTGCTGAGTTTGCCGGTACCAAATACGCTGTGGCTACCAGCAGCGGTACCACCGCCTTGCATATTTGTTTGGTGATGATGGGTGTAAATGCTGATGACTATGTGATTACACCGAACATAACTTTTATTGCCACCTGCAATTCTATAAAATATACCGGTGCCGATCCGATATTGATTGATACCGATCCTGGCAGCTGGCAAATGGATTTGGATTTACTTGAACAGTTTTTTACTGAAGAAACAGAGCAACGAAACGGCGTTTGTCATTATAAAAAAGATGGTCGCCGGATTCCGGTTTTAATGCCTGTGCATGTATTGGGAAACATCTGCGACATGGACAGGCTGATGGCCTTGGCCAATAAAAATAATGTTACGGTAATTGAAGATAGTACCGAAGCGCTTGGTTCTTATTATAAAGGGAAACACGCAGGTGGTTTTGGGTTGATGGGTACTTTCAGTTACAACGGCAACAAAATTATTACTACAGGTGGCGGTGGCATGATTGTTACTAATGATGAAACTTTAGCAAAAAAGGCAAAGCATTTAACTACACAAGCCAAAAGTGATCCCTTTGAATATATACACGATGAAATTGGCTACAACTATCGCTTGGTAAATGTTGCTGCAGCTATGGGTGTTGCACAAATGGAACAACTTTCGGGTTTTATTAAGCGCAAACAGGAAGTGATGGATTTTTATAAAAAAGAATTAAAGGGCGTAGGGGATATTAAATTTCAGGAAGTAAGCGATGATGTAAACCCCAATAACTGGTTACCAACCATTATGACGGAAAAGCAAAGAGAAGTTCTGAAAATCCTGAACGATAACAAAATGCAGAGCCGCCCGTTTTGGGTACCTATGAATCAGTTGCGGATGTTTACAAATAATATTTTTTACAATAAAACCAATCAATCCAATTTTGTGTATCAGCGTTGCTTAAGCATTCCTTGCTCAACCAATATTACCGATGCAGAACTGAAAGGCGTTTGCGAAAAGATAAAAGAAGTGTTTTAAAAACGTTGTTCGTTGTTGGTTAATCGTAGATGGCATTGTATGCCGATGCGATCTAAAATGACCAATGACTAATGATCAATGACCAACCATGTACAGATTTATTAAAAGACTTGTTGACCTACTAATTGCAACTATTGCTTTAATACTACTGTCTCCCATACTTATTCCTTGTATCATAATTTTATTATTTACCGACGAACGTGAAGTTTTTTATTTTCAGAAAAGAATTGGGTATAAAAACCGACTGTTTAATATCTGGAAATTTGCAACTATGCAAAAAAACAGTCCGAATATGGGCACCGGCGAAATCACTTTAAGAAACGATCCAAGGGTTACAAAATTTGGCAAGATTTTACGCATGACCAAAATAAATGAACTGCCACAGATCATAAATGTATTTAAAGGCGATATGAGTATTGTAGGGCCGAGGCCATTGATGGATGTGAGTTTTAAGCTTTATCCAGAAAATGTGCAAGCAGTCATTTACAATTGTAAGCCAGGTATGACGGGCATCGGTTCCCTTATTTTTAGAGATGAAGAAAAACTTGTTTCTGATGCCGAAGACCCTAAGGCGATGTATGCAACCATCTACCCCTACAAAGGCGCTTTAGAATTATGGTATCAAAAAAATGCATCGCTATACACCGATTTTATCATTATTTTTCTGACTGCTTGGTCAATATTGGTCCCTAAAAACCATCTGACAAATAAAATATTCAAAGATCTTCCAAGTCGATCTTTTTAAGGCAAAACAGTAACTTTGTTAAACATTTTTTAATTTGTATTAAACAAATTAAGCGGGTTATTGTTTACAGTTTAGAAACTCATTAGCATGCATTCGTACACGATTAAGGACTTGGAAAAATTATCTGGCATTAAAGCGCATACCATTCGCATATGGGAACAGCGTTATTCATTTTTAAAACCACATAGGACTGATACCAATATCAGGTTTTACAGCAACGACGAGTTAAAAACGATTTTGAACGTTGCGCTGCTTAATAAATACGGCTTTAAAATCTCCCATATTGATAAGATGGGGGAGACGGAGATGCAGGATAAAATTACATCGCTTGGTCAAACCGAAGCTCAACAAGAGCGTGTAGTAAACTCCCTCATTAAACACATGGTTGACCTGGACATTGAGAGTTTTGAAGCATTGCTGGACAGTTTTATCAAAACCAGGGGTGTCGAAACAAGCATTTCGCAAATTATATTTCCTTTTCTGCAAAAAATTGGCACGTTGTGGGTCACCAACCATATTAATCCTGCGCAGGAACATCTTGTAACGAATGTCATTCGCCAGAAATTGATTGCCGGTACAGATGCCCTACACAATTCAATTAAGAAAGACAAAACAGTGTTACTCTTTTTACCCGAGGGTGAGTATCACGAACTTGGCCTCTTATTTATGAATTTTGTGCTAAAGAACCGGGGTGTTAACACCATTTACCTTGGCTGTAGTATACCCCTTGCAGATGTGGAGTATTTGGCGACATTAAAAAAGCCCGATTTTCTGTACACCCATTTAACAAACCCTGGCGCAAAATTTAATTTTAACCGATTTGTTACTGATATCGCTAAAAACTCGTCCAAAACGCCCGTTATAATTTCGGGCCAGCTTGCCAGCAACTACGAAAGCAAAATTTCGGATCCCATCTTCCTTAAAAAAAATTACGCCGAAGTAATGGAGTTTGTTTCGGGCCTATAATCCCTGTTTCAAAAATTATCGTATCTAAAAGTGTAAGTATAACTTACTGCAAATCAGTATGTTTAAACTTTTTTTAAAAAAATTAAACAAAAGCCATTGTATTCTGCAACTTTTTGTTTAACTTTATGTTGTAATAATTAAACAAAACATTATGTCAACGATAGAATTTAATCAAACGCTGGTCACCAATACGGAGTATTTAACGCCATTTGCAATGAAGCTAACACGCGACATGGAAAAGGCGAAAGACCTTATACAGGATACTTTATACCGGGCTTTGGCTAACCGGGAAAAGTTTAATGAGGGAACCAACATTAAAGCGTGGATGTATACCATCATGCGTAATATATTTATCAATAATTACCGTCGCACGGCCAAGCAAAAAACTGTTTTAGATAGTACGCCAAACGACTACCTGCTGGATTATAATCAGTTTACAACCGGAAATTTGGCTGAAGGCAGTCTTGGATTAAAAGAAATAAAAGCGGCTGTGCATCAACTTCCCGAAATATTTAAAACACCCTTTGAGCTTTATTTTGAAGGATATAAATACCATGAAATAGCTGATGTTTTAGAAGAGCCATTAGGCACTATAAAAAGCCGTATTCACTTTGCCCGTAAATTATTGAAGGAGCAGTTAAGCAGGTATTAATAAATTATACCCAGCAACACTGATTTCGATTAAGCTCTATATCGTATTTTAGCACTTTGAAAAAAGCAGTAATTATAGGAAGTGGTTTTGCAGGCTTGTCTGCTGCATGTTTTATGGCTAAGGCTGGTTGGGATGTTACTGTTTTGGAGAAACAATCAACTCCTGGCGGACGTGCCAGGCAGTATACCGAAGCAGGGTTTACTTTTGATATGGGCCCAAGCTGGTACTGGATGCCAGATGTTTTTGAGCGGTTTTTTAATTGTTTTGGTAAGAAAGTGTCAGATTATTATCAGTTGGAAAGATTGGACCCATCGTATAGGGTTTATTGGAACGATGGGCCAATGGATATTCCAGCCAATTATGATGAGCTAAAAAAGTTATTTGAAAATATTGAACCAGGAAGTGCAAAGAAGCTGGACAGTTTTATGCAGGAAGCGGTTTATAAATACGAAGTAGGTATTAATAAACTGGTGCATAAACCTGGCCAGTCATACAGCGAGTTTTTAGACTGGGACTTGGTGAAAGGTGTTTTTAAGCTGGATGTGTTTACTTCTATGAAAAAACACATTAGCAAACATTTTAAAAATCCCAAGCTGCAACAGTTACTGGAGTTTCCGGTGTTGTTTTTAGGTGCATTGCCCGAAAATACGCCCGCTTTATACAGCCTGATGAATTATGCTGATATAAAACTGGGTACCTGGTATCCGCAGGGCGGCATGTATAAAATTGTAGAAGGAATGTTTAGTGTGGCAAATGAGTTAGGCGTAAGATTTATTTTCAACAGCGATGTTACCGAAATAAAAGTTGAAAATGGAAAAGCTAAACAGGTAATTGCGAACAATGAAACAGTGTATGAAGCAGATGTAGTGGTAGGTGCAGCTGATTACCATTTTATAGAAACTAAATTATTGCCGGCAAGCGCAAGAGTGCATAGTGATGATTATTGGGATAAAAGAGTAATGGCGCCAAGTTGTTTACTGTACTATGTAGGGCTAAATAAGAAACTAGACGGTGTATTACACCATTCCTTGTTTTTCGACAGTGACTTTGAAATTCACGGAAAGGAAATTTACACATCTAAACAATGGCCAACAGACCCGTTGTTTTATGTGTGCACACCATCAGTAACTGATGATAGCGTTGCCCCAAAAGGCAAAGAAAATTTATTCTTTTTAATACCGGTTGCTACCGGGCTGGCTGATGATACTGAGGAATTACGAGCGCAATATTTTGAAAAAATACTGGAACGATTTGAAAAATATACGGGGCAAGTAGTAAAGGAATCAATTATTTATAAAAAAACCTATTCGGTAAGTAATTTCGTAGATGATTATAATTCGTTTAAGGGTAATGCTTACGGATTAGCAAATACTCTAATGCAAACGGCAAATTTAAAGCCTGCTTGCAGGAGTATTAAAATAAAAAACTTATTTTACACCGGCCAACTGACTGTACCGGGCCCTGGAGTACCACCCAGCCTGATAAGCGGGGAGGTTGTTGCCAGAGAAGCTACAAAATATTATGGCTAAGAAAATAAAAAAGCATTTAATCCAGTTTTAATATTTATTCTATTTTAAACCCAATATTAATTAAACAGAAAATTTGTAAAAGGAAATGATAAAGCTTTTCCATGATGTGAGTCAACAGTGCAGCAAAGCTGTAACGGAGAAATACAGTACTTCGTTCAGCAGTGCTATAAAATTACTGCATCCCGAGCTGCGTACCCCTATCTATAATATTTATGGATTTGTTCGCTTTGCAGATGAGATTGTTGATACTTTTCATCAGTATAAAAAAGAAGAACTGCTCACAGAGTTTAAAAAAGAAACCTACGCTTCCATTGAAAGAGGAATAAGTCTGAATCCAATTCTGCATAGTTTTCAGATTACAGTAAGAGACTACAATATTTCTCACGACTTAATTGAAGCCTTTTTCAGCAGCATGGAGATGGATTTGAGCAAAACTGAATATAACAGCAACGGCTATAAAGAATATATTTATGGTAGTGCTGAAGTGGTGGGATTAATGTGCTTATACGTTTTTTGCGAAGGCGATAAACATATGTACAACGATTTAAAACCATCTGCACAAGCATTGGGAGCAGCTTTTCAAAAAGTGAATTTCTTAAGAGATGTTAAAGCTGATTACGAACAATTAAATCGTTCTTATTTTCCCGAGGTTGATTTTACCAACTTTACGCCACACATGAAAAAGCAAATAGAAGATGATATTGCCATTGATTTTGAAAATGCTTATGAAGGTATATTGAACCTGCCAAGTAAAGCAAGGTTTGGGGTATACGTTGCTTACAAGTATTACTTATCATTGTTTAAAAAGATAAAGAGAACAGCACCCGCCAATATTATGGAGCAGCGCATACGTATACCCAATTATGGCAAAGCGTATATTCTGGCCAAAGCAGGTTTAAGAAGACAATTAAATTTATATTAACCGTATCACAGTTATGGATGTTATTTTGGTAGATGAGCAGGATGTGCAAACGGGTACCATGGAAAAAATGGAAGTTCATCAAAAAGCCCTGCTCCACAGGGCTTTTAGCGTTTTTATATTTAATGAGAAAGGCGAAATGCTGCTGCATAAAAGAGCCGAAAAAAAATACCACAGCGGCGGATTATGGACAAATGCCTGTTGTAGTCACCCCAAACCCGGCGAAGAAACTTTAGCCGCAGCCGAAACTCGTTTGCAGGAAGAAATGGGTTTTTATGTGTCGCTTACAAAGGCTTTCGATTTTGTTTATAAAGCACCGTTTGATAATGGCTTAACCGAGCATGAGTTTGACCATGTTTTTATTGGTAGCTACTTTGGTGAGATAACACCTAATGCCGAGGAAGTAAGCGATTATTGTTTTAAATCAATCGATGAAACAAGAAGTTCTATCGAATCTCATCCGCAGAAATATACCGAGTGGTTTAAAATTGCTTTTCCAAAAATGGAAGCGTATCTTCAAAAGCAGTTGGGTAATTAATTGCGAAGCAGAAAAAAACAACATTGTTAAACAGGTTTACAAAATTTGATATTGCAACAGCTATCGCTGTTTTATTTCATACCATTGGTTTGGTAGGCTTATTATATTTTGATAAAACTTTTTTTCTGGCAGCAACTTCGTTTAATTTATTGTTGTCTTTTGCTTTGCTCATCTGGACTCAAACAGAAAAGAACCTGCATTTTATTATTTTTTTTATTGCCTGTTTTTTTGTTGGCCTTACAGTAGAAATTATCGGTATCAATACCGGCATCCTTTTTGGAGATTACACTTACGGCAATGTATTAGGCTATAAATTTCAACAAGTACCGCTGCTTATTGGCGTAAACTGGTTTATCATAATTTACTGCAGCGGAATCAGTATTCATACTTTGCTGATGAAGGCTATAAACCGAGTTGCATCCGATACCGGTAAAACCCCAGGAGCTTTGAAGGCGCTGTCGGTAATTGTTGATGGGGCAACTTTGGCAGTCTTTTTCGACTGGTTGATGGAACCTGTAGCAGTTAAACTGGGTTATTGGGTTTGGAATGGCGATGGTTCGATTCCGCTGTTTAACTATATATGCTGGTTTGTGGTAAGCTTATTGCTATTGACTATATTTCATTTTGCAAAATTTAGTAAACAAAACAAATTCGCTGTAAATTTGTTACTCATTCAACTGATGTTCTTTCTTTTATTACGAACTTTTTTGAATTAATTTTTTAATGAACTGGATTATTTACATAGCAATCACTTTGGGCACATTCATTTTAATGGAAGGCTTTACTTGGTGTCTCCACCGCTATGTGATGCATGGATTTGGCTGGTTTTTGCATAAAGATCATCACCAGCAAGGCCCAGGCGTTTTCGAAAAGAACGATGCATTCTTTTTAATTTTTGCTGTACCAAGCTGGTTGCTCATTATGTTTGGTGTTATTTATCAGCAATATTGGATGATCTGCATTGGGTCTGGTTTCACTTTGTATGGCATTGCTTATTTTATCATTCACGAAGTAATTATTCACCAGCGCTTAAAATGGTTCAGCCGCAGCAATAACACTTATGTACGTGCTATACGCTGGGCACATAAAATGCATCATAAACACCTTGAGAAAGAAGAAGGAGAAAGTTTCGGTATGCTTTGGGTGCATAAAAAATACTGGGATAAAGTAAGATCCGATAAAAAACGAAATGCAAAACAGGTTAATGCAGCCGAAACTGTTTCTGCATAATTTTCTCACTATAATATTTTCACCGGCCAAATGGCTTACAAGAAACTTTGAATCCTCACTATACATATTTTCTCATTCTTGTAGCATCGCTTACCGGTCCACTGGTACTGAGTTTCGATAAAAAAGTGGGGTTTTATAAACATTGGAAATATGTTTTTCCGGCAATGATTATTCCAGCGTTGCTGTACATTGTTTGGGATGCGTATTTTACCAAACTGGGTGTATGGAGTTTTAATGAAGCGTACATAACGGGTATAAAGTTTTTTGGTCTTCCACTTGAAGAGATACTTTTCTTTTTTGTTGTGCCCTATTGTTGCGTTTTTATTTATGCCTGTATAAGAAGTTATTTTCCAAATCTTATCAATAGAAAAGAAGCAGATTGGTTTTTGAAACTACTGGCTGCGGCATTATTGATAGTTGGAATAATTTATTTCGATAAACATTATACCAGTTGGACTTTTATTTTTACAGGTGCATTTATCCTACTTCTTTATTTATTCCGGAATTTTTTTAAAAGCTTCGATGCATTGTCTTTTATGGTGTCCTATGCCATCTGCTTAATTCCTTTTTTAATTGTAAACGGATTTCTTACTGCTATTCCGGTGGTAATGTATAATGATACAGAAAACCTGGGTATGAGAATTTATACCATTCCTTTTGAAGATGCTTTTTATGGGATGCTGCTGGTACTTATGAATATTGTTTTGTATGAGAAACTCCAAGCATACCTACCGGACAGGCAGGCCACAAACCACAAACCACAAACCACAAACTTCTAATGCCTTTGCAGCTTTCCTGTATTTGTCATTGGCAACGAATCCACAATTTTTAATCGCTGCGGTGCTTTAAAAGACGAAAGTCTTTTCTTGCAATAAGTCAAAATATCTTCCACATCAATTATTGCACCATCATGCAAAACAATTTCGCCTTCAATAATTTGCCCCAACAGTTTATGCGGACTGCTACTGATACGTGCCAGCTTAATTTCGGGAATCATTTCCAAAATTGCTTCTACTTCTTCGGGAAAGATTTTCATACCCGAAATATTAATCACCGATTTTGAGCGGCCTTCAATCTGAATTAAACCATCTGCTGTTTTTGATGCGTAATCAGCAGTAAGAAAATACCCATTTTGTAAAATATCTTTTTGTAAAGTTGGTGGAACAAGATATGCATCAAACATACCCGGCCCTTTAATGCCCAGGTTGCCAATACTTCCATTTGGTAATGGTTGATTATTTTCATCAAGCACATCTACAGTATATCCCGGCTGGGCGTAGCCAACGGCTTCGGGGTGTTCGGCCGATTTAGAATAATTTAAAATAGGCAAACCAATTTCAATAATGCCATAAGCCTGGCTCACATCAAGGTTAAATCTTTCTTTAAATGCTTTGCAGACTTCAACAGCAATAGCGGCAGAAGTTGATATCACTTTTTTTAGTGAGGGCATCTGTTCTGTTCCGGCATCATTGGCTAGTAACCTTATCTGCACCGGCGACCCATATAATAATGTACCTCCGTGTTTGTTTGTAATTTCAATAATATTTTTTGCTAGGAAATCTTTGGCAACTGCAATGGCAGCACCAAACTTCACATATAAAATGATGGAGACAATAAAGTGATATGCCATGGGCAATACCCATATAACTGTATCTGATGGCCCAAGTTGAAGCCCGTTGTTTGCGGCAGCAATCCGATCTAAAACAGTTTGATGAGAAACAATTACGCCTTTCGATTTTCCGGTAGTGCCCGATGTGAACCGCATAAATGCAGGTTGCTGTACAAATGGAGCAAATGCAACGCTTTTTTGAACATGCGTAAATGCAAAACGGAATGAGCCACATTGCATGGGTATAACTGTTTCAATACCGTCTAAAGGCTGAATCCCCGAACGGTCATCCATAATGGCATGCAATTTTGCCTGCTCCAATATATCATCAATCTCTGTTCTTTTTAATTGTGGCGACATGGGCATTACAGCAGCACCTGTACCAACAGCCGCAAAAATTCCGATAATAAATTGCCTGCCGTTACCTGCCATCATACCAATGCCCATTCCGCTTTTAATTCCCAGGCGAGATAATTCTGTTCGTAATTTTTCAGCTTCAATAAATAATTCCCCGAAAGTGATTGTTCCCTGCTCATCATGTATAGCGGGATTATTTGGCCATTTTTCTGCTGCTTCTTTCAATATTTCATAAACAGGCAAATTGTTCATCTGGCAAAAATACTTATAATTGGTCGGTTTGAATTTGAGCAATAGCTTCTTTCATGGAAAGATTTGTTGCTGCAGCAGCTGCCATTTTCCCGGCAGCATAACCGGTTTGAAGACAAATACCCATCACTCTAGCGCTGGCTATTGCACCATCGGTAGCAGAAATATTGCGACCAGCAAAAAATAAATTATTTATGCTATTCGATTGCAAACAGTCGGCAGGTATTTGATAATGATCATCTAAATTAAAGTAACGCATATTTACCCTACGATTTTGTTCCCAAATCTCAATAGGCCAGGTTGCATTGGCAATAGCATCGTCAAATTTTTTGCAACTTAAAACATCTTCTTCCATCAGCAGGTATTTACCGGTACTTCGTTGGCCGATTCTGATGCCCACTTCAGGAGCTATATGCTTTACATTTGCATTCTTAAATGCTTCAACATTTTTTATGAGGAATTGAGCAAGGTTTTCAACAAAACTATGAGCCACGGTCCTCAGCTCCTGCAAATTACCCGGTGCATAAGTAACTTGTAAAGGAATGCCTATTTTTAAATTGACAAAATTGTTCTTTAACGAACCCTGCACAATATATACTCTGTCATAAAAATCGCCTAACTGATTTTTGTCTATTGCGGACCGCAGCGCCTTCATCATAATCATCCCCAGTTTAAATTCATTTTCTTCGGTAACACCTTGCATGGTGAAAATTTGGGCTGCAGCCTGGTAATGTTCGCTTTTTATTAAAGGTAAACTGGCAGCCTGGCTGATGATGCTGTCACCAGAACAATCAATGAGTGATTTTAAATGAATGGTAACGGGATTACCTGAGGCTATAATAGAAACCGAAATGATTGTATGTTGTTCAACATGTACATATTCAAGCACGGCATTAAAGTAAACAGAAATTTTATGTTCACTAATTAGTTCATCACAAATATTTTTAAATGCTTCAACGTCGTAAGGCAAATAGTGAACACCTTCCGGAACATGCAGCGGTATAGATTGCGACCGTGCCTGTAATTTTTCAGCAAACTCCCGGGCAAATCCTTTTACAATATATTCTGATTTTTCTTTTTTACTGAATTTGTATAATCCACAAACGGTGCCCACTTCAGCGGCAGTTGCTTTTCCGCCCAAAAAAGAATTGCGTTCAATTAAAACAACCTTTAAGCCTTTACGTGCAGCAGCAATGGCCGCTGCAACACCAGCGGAGCCGCCACCTAAAACAACTACATCAGTATATTTATTTTTATCCATCAGTTAGCCAAGAGCAGGTTGTCTTTCAATTTTTGTTCAATTAAATGTAGTTCATTATCACTTATAATCTCAGGCGAGTATGCGATATTTATATGAATCACTTCGTCATGTTTTAAAAAAACAAAGGTGAGGCCCGGCGGAAAGGTAAGCGCAGGTATCATGTTAATACCCCTGATTGGGTCACCAAATAGAGATTTGAGATTATTGAAATTATCGCCTGTTGATGTATATAAGAAACTGGCAAAAACACCTTTGCCTGTTCGGCTTACAATAAAATAATACAGCCAGAGCGGTACATGACGCATCATATTGAGGAACATAGTATATTTCTGGGGGATACTATCTTTTATCTGAGATTTCATTTGCGTGCTTAAATACTTTACTGTTTGGGGCACTGTATTTAATTCAGTTTCAGGAATCCTGTAAAATAAAAAAGAAACACAGTTCGATATCAAAGGGCCTGCCGCACCTCTCAATCTTCCATCATAAGGGACAGGTATCCAAAGGTCGCCGTTTTTGTTTTTTTGCTTAGTGAGCGCATGTATTACATGCGAACAACAGGCAACAAGATATAAGGTTGGTCCAAAGCGTGACCCGGCTTTAAATGCATTCTCCTGAATTATTTTTGTTTCTGCTGTTGTAAATGAAATAATTTTTGTCAGTGTTCTTCCGTCATCTCCAGTTTTTTTATCTCCCGCCACCGATCTCACCGGAGGCCTTGCCGTATTCTGTACAAATCGCTTAACCTTGTACATATTTTTTATATAGGCTGCTATGCTGCAATTATTTTCTTTTGCAGGAAAAAGCGTGTCGAAATTTTGCGGTTGACCTGCGGACAGCTGATTCAAATGTTCAAAAAGCAAAGTAGTTCCTTTTGCATCCAATAGAATATGATTCCAGGATAAAACAAAAGCAGAAGCGCCGGAAGGGTAGTACACAAGGTCGGCTTCAATAAATCTTTCAGATTCAACAGTGATGTCTCTCGATAGAATTATTTGTGGAATTTCATTTTCATTTTCGGCTTGATGTTGCCTGATGATGATCTCATTACCGGCGTCGTAGTATTTCCAATAAGGCAGCCTGAAAAGAGGAGGCTGTGCCAGTTTGATATTACACAGCCAGTAAATTACTGCAGAGCTTTTCAGAATATTTTCTATTTTATCAAAATCCAGGCTAATATTGAAATAGAAAATCTTCCGCATCACGTTCCCTCCGGCACCGTGTTTTTTTGCGTGTTTATCTAATACCAAATGAAAACAGTCGGCACCGCTTAAAATTACTTTTTTTGGAAGATCAGCTTTATTAAAAGATACCATGTTAATTTTCTTTAAGCCTTGTCCGGCATAAGTTGCAGCACGATTGTTGATAAGGCTTGCAGGGTCTTAAAATTATCAGGTATTAGTTTTTCATCGGGTATGGCAACGCCAAATTTTCGTTCGATGAAAAGAATAATTTCCACTGTTGAAAATGAATCTATGCCTGCCTGTTTCAAATCAGTCTCTGCATCAATCTGCACAGATTCGGCCAGAATGTTTTTCTCGATATAGCTTTTTATTTCTGCTATGATGATGTTTGCATCCATATGTTATATTTTTCTTTTTTTGCGGCTTGCCAAATATGATATTCCCATCATTACAAAAAAGAATCCCATCAGCTTTAACGAATCGGTTAAAATATCTGCAACGCCACCGCCTCTTAAAAATAATTTATAAAAACCTTCTAACGACCAATTGAGTGGCGAGAAGGAACTGATATTACGCATCACTTCGGGCATCACATAACTGGGCACCCAAATGCCACCTAATGCCGATAATAAAAGTATGGATAATGATCCCATGATAGCAGCCTGGTGATCGGTGGTGGCCAATGTGCCCACAGTAACTCCAAAGCCTGTAGCAGCAAATGAAGTTGCCAACGTTAAAATAAAAATACCCAATATGCTATTACCCATAACCAGTGCCGGTAAACCTATTGTTGGTAACAGGTATTTTCCTACTGCCAGCATCAGTAAAAACTGCATCAGGCATACCATAACATATACAACGATTTTCCCGTTCACCAAAAGCAAATAAGGCGTGGGCATGGTGTAAAGCCTAAATACACTTCCTTCGGTTTTTTCTTTCAATATGCTGCTTGATAGCGGAATTGCAATAAAGAACATGGCAAAGATGGTCCAGGCTGGTACGTTATGCTGCACCGCATTAGGAACAATTTTATCCGTTGCAGTGGATGCGTAAATTTCTCTGTAACGAATAATCTGCGATTTTTGGTAGGAGTTCTTTGGTCTATTTTCTTTATCAGGAATTACTTCTGCAATTTGTTCCGAAAAAGACTGGAACATAATTTTAGTTTTTATTTCCGAAATAAATTCACGTAGGTTGCTCGTTACAGCATTTAAAAATGATTTTTTGGCAACTGGGTCAATGAGAATAGAAATTTCTACAGAGTCCTGTTGTTTACGCCCGCTGTCTTTGCCATTCAGTGTTTCATCAACCAGGGCAGTTACATTTTTACGTATGGAAGCAGTAGCTCCTTTGGGAATTACAATGCCTAATAAAAACTTTCCTTCGCTTACAGCTTTCTGGGCAAGTGCAGCCGTGGCAGGTTTTCCGTCAATACTATCACTCAGGTAACAAAGTTCATTTGATAATAATCCTTCTCTTATTTGGAAACCTAACGAATCATTGTCATCATTTACAAAAACAATAGGAATACCTTTTTCATTGATTGATTTAAAAGCCGAATCCTGTATCAATGTCATTACTAAAATCAATGCAACAGGCATGATGAATAAAACAGAAAGTCCCACTTTATCTCTCAACAAAAGGAGGGTTTCTTTTTTAACCGTAGCCAGTAATTTATACAACATCAGTCTCTCAGTTTACGGTTGGTTAAATTTAAAAACACATTTTCTAAAGTAATTGCTCCACTATTGTTTCTTATTAATTCAGATGGTGTGCCCTGTGTTAATATTTTTCCTTGGTCAATAATGGAAACTCTTGTACAAAAATGTTCCGCTTCCTCCATATGGTGAGAAGTGTAGATAATTGTAGTTCCTTCTTTATTGATTTCTTTTAAATGTTCAATAATTACATTGCGGCTTTGTACATCCACCCCAACCGTGGGCTCATCTAAGAATAAAATTTTAGGACTATGTAAAACACCTGCAATTAGATTTACTCTTCTTTTCATTCCGCCAGAGTATGTTGATACCTGTCTTTTGCTTGCATCTTTCAACCCTAGTTTTTCAAGCCAAATACTGATTTTATCTTTCAGGTCTTTGCCATGCAGTCCATACATACTGCCGTAGAAAGTTAAATTTTCACGGGCCGATAAAGTAGGGTACAATGCGATATCCTGCGGAACAATACCAATGATTGGTTTTATGGTGTTGAGCTGTGTGGCCAAACTCTTGCCATCAATCATTACTTGTCCGCTGGTTGCAGGAAATAATCCGCAAAGAATGGAAATAGTTGTTGTTTTTCCTGCACCGTTTGGTCCGAGCAAACCAAAAATTTCATTTCGGTTAATAGAAAAGGAAATGCCATTTACAGCCGGCTCTGTGGCATTCTTAAATGTCTTGGTTAAATTTTCTATTTCTATAATGGCCGAGTTGCTCATAAGTTTTTCCCCCATCCCCTAATCAGTTGTTATAAAAGAAGTTTGTCGCATTAACAGAAGGTATTTAATATGTTCGGTTGGTTTAAAAATTAGTTGTGCAAATTTAAACTAATTAGACCGCCTTGCCTTGTACTATTTAATTAAATCAGTTGTAATTTTTGCTGATAGCAAACAAAGCGGAATGCTTGGCCCGGGATGCACACTGCCTCCGCAGAAGTATAAATTTTTAATGTCTTTTGAAAAATTTGCATGACGCAGAAACGCAGCGAACTTATTGTTAGAGCTATTACCATAAATGGCGCCAAATGCACTGGAAGTACGGTTTTCAATAACTCGGGGATCAAATATCATTTCGCTTTCAATCAGCGGTCTGATGTCCGTTTTTAATACCCGGTTTATTTTCTGGATCATATTCTCACGGGCTTCGGTAATAAACATTTCCCAATTCTGCCCCTGGTTGTTGGGCACATTGATAAACGAGAACCAGTTTTCACATCCTTGGGGAGCATCGGAAGGGGTATGTTTGCTGGTAATATTTAAATAAATGGTTGGATCGTGATAAATTGAGTTTTTGGCGAAGATGGTATTAAACTCTTCCTCATAATTTTCGCTGAATAAAATATTGTGAAGACCCAGTTCTTTAAATTCTTTTTTAATTCCCCAGTAAAAAATAATACCCGAGCTGGACTTAGGTTGATCCAATGTTTTTGTAGGTCTTTTTACATCAGGCATTAATTTTTTATAACTGTTGTATACATCCATATTGCTGATGACGATATCGAAGGCTTCGGTTCCTCTATCCGTTTTTATACCTGTTGCTTTTTTATTTTCAATTAGTATCTCATTTACGGGCGCTGAAAATCTAAACTCTACACCGATATCTTTCGCCAGTTGTACCAATGAAGAAGTAATGCTAAACATGCCGCCCTCGGGATAAAAAGCACCTTTTACAATTTCAACATGTGCAATCACATTTAGAGTAGCTGGTGATAAATACGGACTGGAGCCATTATACGTGGCATAGCGATTAAAAATCTGTACCAGCCTGGAATCTTTGAATGCTTTATTATTAGCCCCATTCATGGTATCAAAGGCCCCAATCTTTCCAAAATTTAATATGCCTTTTGCAACCGGCCACGTAAAGAAATTTTTAAGGCGATGCAAGGAGTTTTTTAAAAAGACTTCGTCTGTAAGTTTGTAAATAGTTTCAGTTTTGTCAAGATATTTGATTATATCCTCTTTCTTGTCTTTTGTTTTCAGTGCAAGCTGTTCTGCAAATTTTTCTTTGCCATGATAAGCATCTAATGTACTTCCATCTTCAAAAAAATATTTATAAACAGGGTCTAGGGGGAAATAATTAAAATGATCACGGGGGTTTTTGCCGGAAAGGATAAAAAGCTCATCTACATATTGCGGCATGGTAAAAACTGACGGACCCATATCAAAACGGTATCCATCTTTGCTTTCTGTAGAGCATTTGCCGCCGGGGAAAGAATTGGCTTCAAAAACGGTTACTTTGTAACCTTTATTACGCATGCGTATCGCTGCACCTAATCCTGATACACCTGCACCTATTACAGCACAGGTTTTATTGTTTTCTGAAACCATTTTTTTTTGCTTGCCGCAAAATTAGTTGATTTCAGTTATTTGAGGAGTTAGAAGAAAAATTGAAGGAGAGTGCCGGTACTTGGCTGCTAAATACAACTGAAAAAATTCATAACCGACGTTATCAGCATGATACACCCTCATCTAGGATGCCTTCACCTAAATCTTCCTCTGTATAGATATATGCTGGTTTTTTTGCAACAAGTAGTGCTTTCAATTCATCAGGAACATTTGCCTGAAAATGATTGGTTATTTGCTTTTTCATTTTGTTTGTTTTTGATGGCAGTAAAAAAATCGTGCCAAAAATGGATTATGTGTCATTTATTAAACGAACAATTGATGAAAATATTATAAGGAGGTTATCTATTTTAACGTGCCGCTGGCTGATATTGAGGGAAAATATGTACAACATCAGCTTTACTTCATCCTGATATATATTAAAATATGGATTTTTGGACGGCTACCGGTGCTTTGGCTAACTTGCCGGCAGGCAGATTATGTAGCCGCTGCCGGGATCGTATAAATCTAATGCACTTTACCTAATTCTTCCCATCTTGTGGTATACCTGGGGCTCCTTAATTCCTGGCACATTTTCCAGTTACTTTTTGTTCCGGAAGCCGCAAATTTTATTATATCGTTCTGTATGCCGAAGTTGATATTATCAATGGTATCCATCAATGTCTTTTCATTGGGGTGACGGCTTTTTTCAAATAAATTAAACTGCACCGCCGATTCTGGAACAATATCACTCAAGATAACGCCAGCCTTTATATACTTGCTGCCATGCCCGTACAAGCTTTCCACCAATGGCATTGCGTGGGTAATTAACGTGTTTGTAAGTGAGGTGGCGTAAGGTAGTATTGTATAAAACGAACTGTTGGCGGGCTTGTATTCGTACCCACTGCTGTAATTGTTGGTAACCAAAAAAACAGTGATGGTTTTAGCGGCGCAATGCTGGCGGCGCAGTTTTTCGGCAACCCAGCTTGTGTAGGTGGCAACCGCTTCTTTTAATTCCTTTAGCTCATACACCGGTTTACCAAACATGCGGCTGGTGGCAATCATTTTTTTTGTTTCCAATGGATTTTTCATTTCAATGCAGGGTTCTCCACGCAGTTCTTTTATCAATCTAACACCAACAACACCACCCAGGTTTTTGCGTGCCCAGCTTTCGCTCATGTTACGTAGTTGCCAACCTGTATTGATATTATGCATCCGCAATTTTTTTGCATTGGCGCCACCAATACCCCAAAGATCTTCTATTGCAAAATTTTGCAAGGCTTGCTGCTGCTCTTCGAGCGTTTGCAAAATCATCACTCCATTTGTGCCAATTTTATCTTTTTTGGCTAGTTTGTTGGCCACTTTCGAAAGCACTTTGGTTGGCGCCACGCCAATAGATACCGGAATGCCCGTCCACATTTCGGTTGTGTGTTTTAAAAACAGAGAATATTCATACAATTTGTTCTCATCAATGCCAGCCAGATCTAAAAAAGATTCATCAACCGAATAAACTTCCACATGCGGCGAAAGCCTGCGCAGTGTTTCCATCACCCGCCAGCTTATATCGCCATACAAATAATAGTTACTGGAAAAAACGGCAACATTATTTTCTTGTATTTCTTTTTTATGCTGATAATATGGTCCGGCCATTTTTATTCCGAGGGCCTTTGCTTCATCAGATCTTGATACAATACAACCATCGTTGTTGCTGAGTACAACAACGGGCTTGCCATGCAACGCAGGCTGGAAGAGCCTTTCGCAGGCAGCATAAAAACTGTTACAGTCTACAATGGCTTTCATTTTGTTTGGGTAATGTATTTTATGCTTTCCCTGGCCTGAAGGCCAGGGCTATTCATGAATTGCCCCGCCCTGAATTGCCCCGCCCTGAATTGCCCCGCCCTTCAGGGCGGGGCCAAAAGATAGTCGAAAAAATTAAAAGGGCTTTAGCCGTTCATCAACACAAATCCATATTTCTCCATAAACTCATTGTACTCCTGTAAAAATGTTTTCTTTTGATGATGTTGCTCCTGATTCTTGATGTATTCCCTCACAGCATTAATGCCCGATTCACTCACCGATACCGCAAAATACTCATCCTGCCAATGCATTTTTTTCGGAAACAAATTTATTTTATTAGCCCAAAAAGAACTTTCACCTTTTAGTAGTTGAACAATTTTGGCGATTGTCTGCTCTGCGTTTAATGAAACTAAAACATGAACATGATCAACATGGCCATTTACAAAATCAACATGAATGTTTTTTTCTTTGCCGTTGTCTCGGATGTGGGTAAATAATTGCTGACGGCTTTCTTTTGTAAGCAGTGGTTCTCTGTTTTTGGTAGCCCATACCAAGTGAATCCATATTTTAAGTAGTGGCATTTATTCAAATTTTAGTAGGACAAAATATATAAATTTTGGACTAAAGTCCGGTAATGTTTTTACCTTTTATCTCCGGGCTGAAGCCCGGAGCAATTCACCGGAGCAATTCACCGGAGCAACTCATTCAATCGCCTTCATCCCATAAACTTAATGGTATAGGTCACCACGCCCCAGATCACCAGGTTGCTGAACTCGTTCACTTCAATCGGCGAAAGTTTCGGCGTTTCTGGTATAAGGCGAAGGCGGTTTATCGTTTTCTCATAGCGGCGTATCAACATTTCACCGTCTATAACAGCAATCACGATTTTTCCATTCTGCGGTTTAATACTACGGTCAACAATCACAATATCGCCATCATGTATGCTGGCATTAATCATGCTGTTGCCGCTCACCCGCATGAAAAAAGTGGCGGGCTTGTTGCGGATGAGCTGTTCATTCAAATCAATGCCCCGTTCCATATAATCATCGGAAGCAGCACCAAAGCCCGTAGAATTGGCAGTAGCAACATCCTGCTGCCTAAACTCTTTGCTGCCGCGGTACCCAGCGCTGTAAAAATTTTCTACTTCCATGGCCTTTATTTATTATTTCACCCGTAAAACGGGAATATTTGTTTTGCTAATAACTAATTTAATTAGTAAATTTATGCTAAATAAATTGGGAAACAAATTTTTCATTTCAAAATATTACTGTTATGAATTTGCCATTGAGTTTACCTGGTCACCAGATATATGAATACCTGTTGGTGATTAATCCGCATGAGGAACTACGTCATAAAATTGAAAAAAAACGGCTGCTGCTTACCGAAAAATATCATATTCAGCAACCGCAGACCGGCAGGCCACATGTTTCGTTGGTACGTTTTTCGGCATTAAAAATGACTGAACAAAAAATTATTGATCGCTTGCACTGGATTGCTATGGCAGAAAAACCATTTGTTGTTGAACTACAGGATTATGGAAGCTATCCCATGCATGCCATCTTTATCAAGATTGCCAACCAGCCCCGTGTTTTACAATTGATAAAAAATCTGAAGCAGGCAAGACGGTTGATGAAATCGGGGGGAGAGGATCCGCATTTTATACAAGACCCTCAGATAGCACTGGCCGGGCGGTTGCCCAAAGAAAAATATCTGGAGATTATGAGAGAATACCTGCATAAAAAATTTACCGGCCGATTTATGGCCGATGCTTTTTTATTGTTGCGGAGAGCAACAAATGAAAAGCATTACCAGATTGTAAGGCGTTTTGAATTTCAGTGCCTGCCGGTAAATGCAGCGCAGGGCGTTTTATTTTAATAAAGCAAGTTCGGGATAAGTTTGCGGCTCAATCGTTTCGGGAACATTGCTATTATCGTTTCGGGAAGTAATGCGTTTGCTGATTGTATGGTTCTGCATTTGTTCTTCGGGATAAGGAGAGAAGTATGATTGTATTTCCTCTTTGGTTAAATCGGGGCTCAACCATTTTTTGTACTGATAGGGAGGAATAATTACCGGCATCCGCTTTTTGATGTTGTGAATTTTTTCCATCATCGGGTTGGCATCGGTTGTAAGGATGGAAAAACTGTTGATGAGTTCACCAGTGATTTTATCAACCCAAGAAGAATAGATACCAGCAAAACAAAATAGTTCGCCGTTTTTAATTTGGATAAAGTGCGGATATTTTTTCTTTTGAAAATCCATCCATTCAAAAAATCCATCGGCAATAATAAGACAACGGTTGTTTGGGATATATGAACGAAAGGAAGGTCGTTCAAATACAGTTTCGGAACGGGCATTCAAAGTTTGAGTTTTCAGTTTATCGGCATCGGCCTTGGTTTTTACCCAATGCGGAATTAAACCCCAATTGAATAGTTGAACCTGGCCTGGTTGTTTTTGCGAGATGACAGGCATTTGCAAAAAACTAAACCCGCTGGCATGATAAACAGGCTTCCATTCATCATCCCATTGTACACCCAGTTGAATTTCAATTTCGGCTTTTTCTTTTGTTAAGGCATAATGAAAACACATGCAATAAAAATATGGCAAATAATTTAAAACAAGATGCGGTTAAGATAAAGGCAGCTATACAAGAAGAGTCGCAACAATACATCTATGGTCGTGGCGCACAAATAAATACGCCAAATAAATTTTTGAAAACATCAACTTCAAAAAAAGATGTAGAAGGCATTGATGATTGGGAAGAAAGCAATGCCGCTACCCAATATATCCTCAGCGAAGCAAAGACCATAGTAAATAAAGTGGAGAGTACCGATGTTGGTATGATGTATAGCATGAATCCTTACGCCGGTTGCGAACATGGCTGTATTTATTGCTATGCCCGTAATGTGCATGAGTACTGGGGTTACAGCGCTGGACTAGATTTTGAACAAAAGATAATCGTAAAAAAGAATGCACCAAAGCTGCTACGCAAATTTCTGATGCATCCAAAATGGGATGCTACGCCGATTATGCTTAGCGGAAATACAGATTGTTATCAACCTGCCGAACAAAAGTATCGGTTAACAAGAGGATTACTTGAAGTGTGTAATGAATTCAATCAGCCGGTTGGCATTCTTACCAAAAATTCTTGGATATTAAAGGACAAAGATATTTTACAGGAAATGGCAAGTAAAGGAATTGTATCTGCCATGGTTTCTATTACAACTTTTAATGAAGACCTGCGGCGGATTATGGAACCGAGAACAACTACCGCCAAACAAAAATTAAAAGTGATTGAAGAATTGAGCAAGGCCGGCGTTAGGATGGGTGTTATGATGGGGCCGATGATACCCGGTTTGAATGAACATGAAATGCAACGCATTATGAAAGGGGCTGCAGATGCCGGAGCAACTTTTACAGCCTATACATTCATTCGACTGAATGGGGCTCTCAAATTATTATTCCACGACTGGCTGCATAAAAACTTGCCCGACCGAGCTGAAAAAATTTGGAATCTGATTGAGCAAAGCCATGGCGGAAAAGTAAACGACAGTAGGCTCGGCCTGCGGATGCGTGGCGAAGGAAATATTGCCGAGATGGTGTCGCAGCAATATAAAAAATACGGTAAACTGTATAACATGAATGCGGAAGAATGGAGTTTGAATACAAAGTTGTTTAAAAGACCGGGGCAGCAGGGGAAGTTGTTTTAAAAATACATCGGGCAAAATATTCTATTTTTACCCGGATAAAAAACAACCATGCCTTTAAAACTGGATAAAATAAAAGAACTATTTTCTACTTTCTCGAAATTGGAAATTACTGCAATTGACAAACTTCCGCAGGCTGGCAGTGAGCGGCATTATTACCGTATTCACACAGCCAACAAAAATTATATTGCCACTTGGGGTGCCAATCTTAAAGAAAACGAAACCTTTATTTACTTTTCTAGGCATTTTAAACAAAAGGATTTATCAGTGCCGCAAATTTTTTGTATTAACGCAGAAAATGACATGTACATACAGGAAGATTTTGGGGGAACTTCTTTATTAGACAGGTTGGAGAACAACGGTTTTTCGGATGAAGTTTATGGACTTTATAAAAAGAGTTTACATCAGCTGGCAACCCTGCAGATAAAGGGGCATGAAGGATTGGATTACAGCCAATGCCTCACCAACACAACTTTTGGCAAGCAGGCTATCATGGCCGATTTGCTGTATTTTAAATATTATTTTCTGGATGCATTGCGCCGCCCGTATAATAAACAAAAACTCATTGATGATTTTGAAGCAATGAGTAATTATTTATCGCACACCGAATACCGGTTTTTTATGTTTCGGGATTTTCAGAGCCGTAACATTATGGTTGGGCAGGACGACGCCATAAATTTTATAGATTACCAGGGTGGTATGCAAGGAGCTCCGCAATACGATGTTGCTTCTTTGTTATGGCAGGCCAAGGCAAACCTTACAGACGAGTGGAAGAATAAGTTACTAGATGATTATATGGATTCATTCGAGAAAATCCTGGGTCAGGCAATTGATAGGGAAACTTTTCGCAGCCAGTATAATGGTTATGTATTGATACGTTTATTGCAGGTGCTGGGCGCTTATGGCTTTCGTGGATTGTTTGAACGCAAGGCGCATTTTTTAACCAGCATACCGCTTGCTTTGCAAAATTTGCAATGGTTTGTAAACAATCAAACACTAGGCATTGCTTTGCCCGAATTTAAAAAGGTACTTGACATTTGTATAAGTGAGGAAGTGCAACAGGAGTTTGTTCCAGTAAGAGCAACTGCTGAAACTCCATTGCTTGTAAAAATTCAAAGCTTCTCATATTTAAAAAATGGCTACCCAAAAGATGAAACAAAAAACGGCGGTGGTTATGTTTTTGATTGCAGGGGTATTTTGAATCCTGGAAGGGTGGAGATTCATAAAAAAGAATCAGGGCAGGATAAACCGGTAAAAGATTATCTGGAACAGCAAACCCAAATGCCAGAGTTTTTAAATAACGTGTATAATATTGTTGACATTTCGGTAGAGGATTATATTAAACGTGGCTTTGAAAGCCTGATGATAAATTTTGGATGCACTGGTGGTCAACACCGTAGTGTGTATGCGGCTGATGCCGTGGCAAGGCATTTAAAAAATAAGTTTGGTGTTAATATTGAAGTGAATCATTTGAATAAAGAAAACTGGGTAAAATGAAAGCAATGATTTTTGCGGCGGGGTTGGGCACTAGATTTAAACCGTGGACAGACAAACATCCAAAAGCTTTGGCTGTAGTGAACGGCAAATCATTGTTACAAAGAAATATTGAATACCTGCAGCAGTATGGCATTACAGATGTGGTAGTTAATGTTCATCATTTTTCTGCTCAGATTGTAGAAGCGGTAGAGAAAAACAAAGGCTGGGGAAGTAATGTGCTCATCAGCGATGAAACAAACGAAGTGCTTGAAACCGGCGGCGGTCTATTAAAAGCGAAAGTCCTGTTGCAAAGTGATGTGCCTTTCATAACACTTAATGCCGATTTTTTAACTGATTTGAATATTAATAACCTGCTTGCTTTTCATCGAGAGAAAACTGCATTAATTTCCTTTGGAATAACCAACAGAAAAACTTCCCGTAATTTTTTATTTGATGAAGACTACAGATTATGTGGTTGGAAAAATAATAGTACCGGCGAAGAAAGAATATCTATTTCAAAAAGTGGGTTAAAAGAAATGGCCTACAGTTGTGTGGTTATTTTTCAGCCCCAAATATTTGACCTAATTCCACAGCGAGGAAAATTTTCATTGGTAGATACCTATCTCAGCCTTGCTGCCAATCATCCCATTTATGGATACGACCATAGCGGTGATAAACTGGTTGATGTAGGTAAGCCCGAAAGCGTTGCTCTGGCGGAGAAGCTATTTGATTAAATCGGCGGGTACATCAAACATCTTCTTGTTTTCAGTTTTTGGCTTGATACCGAAATTATAACGGAATGTAAGCCCTATTTTTCTGCTGTCGTTAATGCGCTCTCCTTCGGCACTTACCGTACCCTGCTGCAGTTTAAAAGACACTGGGTTTGTGCGAAGCAGGTCGTTCACCGAAAGAATGATATTCGCTTTTTTCTTTAAAATGCTTTTATTGGCAGAAACATACAGCCCGCCAAATGTATTCAGCTCATATAGATTCTGCAAACCTTTTGTTCGCATAAAGCCCTGCATATTTAGCGTAAGGTTTTTGTTTACTTTAAATTCCTGAAACATAAAGAAAGTAAAACTTCCCCTACTATAATTTAAAGGAAGGCTTTCATAGAAGCCAGTGTAACGGTTGTAATTATACAGAGCACCTACGTAAAAAAAATATTTACCTCCGGGAGGAATACCACCAATCACCTTGGCATAAAATTCTTTGTTCTTTCCTAGATTATCATACGTGCGGTAGGCAATTCGGGTTGTATTGTCTTGGTAAGTAACGTTACTGAAAATATCTTTTGTCTCATTGATTCCAACAGCCAACACGGGGATATTATCAAAAGTTACATTAATCTCATAGTTAGTAGTAAACTGCGGTTTTAACTGCGGATTACCCACATCAAACAAATATTGGTCAACGTATTTGGGGTAGGGATTTAGTATTTCATAGTATGGTCTTTTGATGCTTCTGCGAAAGATGGCATTGCCAACCAGCGGGAAACCAAATATTTTAAACAGTTTGTGCTTTATAAAAAGATAAGGGAAAACATCGGTACGTTTCAATGATAATGACGTGTCTTTTGGTATCTGTTGTCTACCGCCAATATCAGTCACTTCGAGCCGCAATCCCGGTTTAATGGTAAACCCAAAAAATGTTTTTGAAACCTGAGCATAGACCGCTATAATTTTTTCATTGTATTTAAAAGTATTCGTTTGAAAATCATCAACAAACTTTATATTATTACCGGTGTCTTTGTAATAGTTGGAACTGTTTTCGCTATTACTAAAGGATGCTTTAAAGCCTGCTTCCAGTGTTAATGTTTTAGGAAGTTTAAGCGTAAGGTCGCTTTGAAAAGCAAAAATATTTTTTGCATTCTGGTTTATACCATCGCCCGATACCAGTGGCTTTGATGGTAAGTAGGAGATGTTATTATATAGCTGCTCATTCCTGTTTTGATAATAATTGTAATCAAAATCCGCAGTCCACTCACTTCCAATAGTATCAATTTTATATTTTGCATTGAAGCTGTTTCCCATGAAATTAGTCTTGTTGGTATTGTCAATATCCGAAACGTTTTTGCCAATAGAAGCAGCTGATGGCTGTTTGGTAATATCAATATCATTTGCCGCTAGGCTGTTGCCTTTGGTATCGGTAAATTTAAAACTGTAACCTGCATTAAATTTTGGCGTAAACTGGATATCAACACCCGCACTAAAATAATTAACCTTGGTTGGATAGGTTGTATAAGACCGCTGCGCCAGCAATACAGAATCTTTATTGATAAACCTGGTTGAATTCAATTCCTCAAAATTATTGCGCTCGGTAAACTGGTAACTCAGATAACTGTTGATTTTCCCTGTGCCTTTATTTAAATTAAAGCCTGCTGTTTTGGTGCTGTATATGCCCTGAAAATACCCTGCATTAAAACTTCCATTGGTGCCAATCTTTACACCCTTCTTCAAAACAATATTTACAATTCCTCCGCTGCTAGCCGCATCGTATTTTGCAGAAGGAGTGCGCAGGATTTCAATTTTACTTACACTGCCCGCCGGTAAACTTTTTAACAGTGAGGCTAGGTCAGCGCTGTTCAATTTCATTTCTCTGCCATTAATAAATACTGTTGCCGGATTGGTGCTATTTAAATAAACATTTCCATCCTGGTCAACAATGGCACCGGGTGTTTTTTCCAGTATCTCATAAGCATTGGTACTGCTGTTGGCTAAAACCTCAGCATCTACAATGGTTTTATCATCTTCCTGTTTAATAAGCGGCCTTTTGCTTATTACTGTTACATTATCGAGGTTGTTTACTTTGCGAAGCATTTCAATGGTTAGGCTTGTGTCTTTACCAGCAATACCAATTACATGCAGGGCATCCTGCATTCCAACTACCGAAATCTTTATTACATATTTGTTGTTTTGGGCTACGGTAACTTCGGTTTCGCCCTGTATTATCTTTTTAGTAATTAAAACGGTATCCGGCAAACGGTACAATGCTGCACTAGCGTTTTGAACCGCTTCATTGTTATCATCAATAACACGAATTTGCAGTTTTACAGTTTGCGCAAAAGACTGCATGCAAACCAGCATAACTATAAGAAGGGAAAGGAGTTTATATTTCACCGGGCAAAAAAATTGGCTGCTAAAAATTTTCAGCAGCCAAAAGTATATCATTATTCTATATTATCAGAAATTACTCTTTAGTAAACAACTCTTTTTTATCTACCACTTTTACTTTTTTGCCCACTTTCAAAGATTTGCTTACCACATCATATGGCCCGGTAACAACTAAGTCGCCTTCTTTTAAACCTTCAGTTATTTCAATATTGTTTATGTCCTGAATATCGGTTTTAACTTTAACCTTACTCACTTTTCCATCCTTACCAATAACAAAAGCAACCACTTCCAAATCATCTTCCAGCGGCGATGGTGCTTTTATGTCCGATTCATCTTTTTTCTTTTTATCAATTTTTGTACTGTCGTTTTTATCTCTGGTAGTAACGGCATTAATAGGAACACTTAAAACATTAGCATGCGTCTTGGTCTGTATATCCGCATTGGCACTCATTCCCGGGCGAAAGGGAAACGTGCCCTTGCCCAATAAATCAATATAACTTGATGCCACTAGCCGAATATATACTTTGTATTGGGTAACATCGTTTGATGTGTTGGCCAAAGCACTAACCGAAGAAGCGCCATTATTGCTACTGGCAATTTGTGTAACCACACCTTTAAATTTACGGTCGCTGTAAGCATCCACTTCAATCAAAGCACTGTCGCCCAGTTTTACTTTAGGTATATCATTCTCTCCCACATCAACCCTTACTTCAATCTTACTCATATCGGCAATGCGTAACATTTCGGTACCCACATTAAAACTGTTACCGGCAACTTTCTCACCTTTCTTTACATTTAATAAACTCACCACTCCATCCATAGGAGCGGTTATGGCCGTGCGACCTAAATCAGTATTTGCTTTTGCTAAATTTTGCCTTGCACTTTGTACACTGGCTTGTCCGCCTTTAATTCCCTGCAATGCTGCATTATAATTTGCTTGCGCACTTCTTAAATTAGCTTCTGCCACATTAAATTCATTGCGGCTAATCACTTTTCCATCAAACAATTTCTTTTGCATGTCGTAAGTGCGTTGCGCCTGTTCCATCTGAGCTTTCAATGCATCAATTGCTGCCTGCGAGTTGGCAACTTGTGCCTGACTTTGCACTACTCCGCTAGCTGCCTGGTTGCGTTGTATATTATATATGTCGGCATAAATGCGTGCCAGTATCTGTCCTTTTTTTACTGTATCGCCTTCCTGAACTGTAAGCTCAGTAATCTCTCCGCTAATATCCGGACTAATCTTTACTTCCACCTCGGGATAAATTTTGCCGCTGGCATTTACAATTTCAGTAATCGTACTTTTCTGTACTTTTTCGGCAGTTACTTTTATGCCTTCTTCTTTTCCAAAAGCGCCGGTCTTTGAAAGTATTACGAGCAATACCATCAAAATTCCCAAACTAATTAAAATCCATTTTAATGATTTACTCATTGTGTTTTTATTAGCCCCCTCTAGCTCCCCCGGAGGGGGAGGAAATAGCGAAGATTGATTTAATTATTAAATATTTTTATAAAATTCATGAACTATTACTTTTTAAAAAACGAAGAAAATATAAATTGTTTGTCTTCGCTAAACTCTCCCAGATTTCCTCCCCCTCCGGGGGAGATAGAGGGGGCTTGACTTTAAAATTTCAATCCCTGGCCCCTGTAAAACTCCAAAACTTTCATTTTAAAAACATAATCAAAATGGTTTAAGGCATTTTGCAGTCTTGCACTAAATACATTGTTCTGATTCGTTATTAATTCAAAAGTTGCCATCATACCAACTGCATATCTTTTTTGTGCAAAGTCTAAAGTACGTTCGGCAGTAGTTAGTGTTTTTTGGCCGGCATTATATTTTTCCAGCGACACCACTGCTGCATTATATGCCTGATATATATCCTGTTTTAAATTCAGGTCATCCAGCTCTTTCTGCAATTGTTGATTTCTGATTGTTACTTTGGTTCTTTCGTAATTGGTACGGGCATTATAACCATTAAAAATGGGTACACTCAGCGATACACCTACCGACTGGCGAAAATTTTGGTTTAGCTGCGGAAAAAACGGATTTGATTTTGGAAACCCATTGGGCAGGTTAAAATAGTTGGCATAGCCGCTACCCAAACTTCCAAACATTGATATTGAAGGATATAATCGTCCCTTAGCGGCTGCCGAATTTTTTTCTGCCGCTTTTAGCCTAAACGTATTTAATCTCTGCTGCGGCATGTTAGCCATGGCCAATGCATATACATTATCGGGCTGCAGGTCGGCAATTTTTTCTACTGGTATTTTATCAACAGGAGGTGTATCAATTTCAAATGGCGCCGCAGCATCTACAGCCATAAAAGCCTTTAAATTCAATATGTTTTGAGTAACAGCTCCTTTTGCGCTTATTACAGTGGAGCTATCTCTGGCCACCTGAGCTTCTAGCTCAGCTGCATTCAGTTCAGGCAGGGCTCCGGCATCAACCAGTTTGCGTGTATTGCTCAACTGCGCTTGTGATTGCTGCAATTGCACGCCTGCAATTTTTTCCTGCTCTAGGGCCAGTAATATCTGTAAATAGGAATTTGCAACTGATAAGGCAATGTCATTTTTTAATTTATCGGTATTGGCTTTTGTTGCCAGCAATTCCCATTCATTGGCCGCAAGTGTATTTCGTTTGCTGAACCAGTTAAAAACATCGGCACTACTTTGCAACTGCATATTAGCCGAAAGATAACTGAGCGTACTTAAGGCGAATGTTGTAGGATCCTGACTTCGGCCACTGTTGTACGCAGTATTACTGCTAAAATTAAAACCGGGCAATTGTCCCATTTTACTTTGTCGCAACTGCAGTTCGGCAGTTTTGGTTTGCAAATCGGTTTGTTTAATGGTTATATTATTGGCCATGGCATGCTCCACGCATTTAAGCAGGGTCCATTTTTCCTGGGCCTGAACCGAAGCAGCTAGTGCCAAAAAGGCTATAACTGTTAAAAATATATAACGCATAAGGCAAAAATAATTCATCTGCATGTAAATAAGATAAAGCAATTGTATAGGCGGTAAAACGCTTAATACCGGTTTAATTACCTGCAAAATTCGGGGCTTTCAAATTCTCTAGTTATTGGGCGGTAAAACAGTTTTTGTTTTTCTGTTTAATAAAAAATAAAGCAATATAAAGACTGCCAGCACGACGAGGCCAGTCAATGCCGCTTTGGGGTCGGCAATAGTTATACTACCGGCCACAAACAAATAGGCGGCAATAAATATAACAGGCATTAACGGAAATAGTTTCATTTTATATATTCCCGTTCCATCCAGGTGTTTTGTTTTTTTGCGAAACCAGAAAATGGTAGCAGCACTCAATATCATACCAAAACTATCTAAGAAAATAGTGAAGGTTAGCAGTTTTTCAAACTCCTGCGAAAAATAAAGGATGATAATACAGAGGGCCGAAAAAATAGTTAGTGAAAAAGAAATCACGTTAGTCTTTTTGTTATGCGTTGCAAAAATTTTCGGCAGACTTCCATCTTCGCCCATGGCAAACATTACCCTTGGGTTACTTAGCAGCGAGCCATTTACATAAGCCAGTACGCCAAGAAACAATAATGCAGAGAAAGCCGATGCCCCACCGTTTCCAAATATGCGGTCAATAACTACATAGGCAATTTCTTTTTCGCCTTTCATCTGATTAAAGCCAACGATATTAAAATAGCTTAGGTTAACCAACATGTAGAGGCCAATAATTATTAAGATGCCGATGAAGACTGCTCTTGGAATATTTTTCGCAGGGTTTTGTACATCGTTTCCAAAATTGATGGTTTGCTGATAGCCGCCATAGGTAAAGGATACAGCGATTAAACTCACACCCAAACTTTTCACCCAATCAATCCAAGTAAAAGCTTGTTCGGGCCCAGCAACCGCTTTAGCGGCATCGTTCACCGCATATTTATCAGGAAAAAACAATGCGGAGATTAATATAACAACCATTGTAATTTTAATCATCATCAAAATATTCTGCGCTGTGGAACTTGTTTTTAATCCTTTTAAATTAACGAGATAAAAAACAAAGATGGCAGCGGAACTCACAAGCGCTTTATCAATATCGGTCCAGTTGCCAGGAAATAATTTTAATAAATATCCGCTACCTATTAAAGCCACTCCACTTATGCTGGCAGCATTACTTACCAATATGATGCAGTTAATAGCAAAGGCAATACTCGGGTGATAGGCTTTTGCAAAAACCCGGTAATAACCACCTGTTACTGGAAAACGGCTGCCAATTTCGGCGTATGTAAGAGCGCCACAAAGTGCAACAATACCGCCAATGGCCCAAGCACTAAAATAAACAGACGGGTCTATGGCATCCTTGGCACTGGTAGCAGCTGTTCTAAAAATACCCATGCCAATCACAAAGCCAATCATGATCATGGTAAGGGAAAACAGGTTGAGTTTTTGCGTGCTTTTATTCATCACAACAAGATAGATATAATTTTAATTGTTAAAATCATCGGGGGGAATAAATTTTGGTTGTAAGGAAAATATCTCCCTACATTTGCACCGAATTTGGTTTTCGATTTCAAATCGGAATTAAAAGGGAAGCCGGTCAAAATCCGGCGCTATCCCCGTAGCTGTAAGCTCTGTAAACTGTTTGTTCATCACGCCACTGTTTTAAATAATGGGAAGGCGACAAACAGCGAGTAAGCCAGAAGACCTGCCACATTCATCAAACATTATTCAAAGCTTTCGGGTGAAAGGCAGGAAATGTAATGGCTCAACAGCTTTTATATCTCTACACGCCGTGGTTGGTGGCTCGCCAACCGCATTTTCCAGAAAGCAGTCACAACAAAAATCTTTTCAAAAATGAAAAAGAAAATTTTTATTGCGGCTGCTGTTTTATTCAGCAGTCAGGTGTACGCACAAAAAACTTCAACAGACAGTACAAAAAATTTAGATGAAGTGGTGGTAACGGCCACTAAGTTTCCCATCAAGCAATCGCTAACCGGTAAGGTTGTTACTGTGATAAGCAGGGAGCAATTGGAAAGAAACAGCGGCAAATCATTAACGGAAGTGCTGAACACACAAGCCGGATTAATCATCAACGGCAGCAGCAATATTTTGGGTACCAATCAGGATGTGTATTTACGTGGCGCCGCAGCAGGTAAGACTTTGATTATGCTCGACGGTATTCCCATGTACGATGCATCTGGTATCAGCGGGGCGTTCGATTTGAATTTAATTAACGCCGACCAAGTGGAAAGGATTGAAATTTTGAAAGGCAGTCAGTCAACTTTATATGGCAGCGATGCTATTGCCGGCGTTATCAATATCATCACTAAAAAAGGTGGAGCAAAAAAAATAAATACGAATGCTAATCTTGCCGCAGGCAGTTATAATACCTACAAAGCTTCTGTTGGTTTAAACGGAACTGTAAAGAACACAAACTACAATGTTCAATATACAAAGCTGTACAGTAAAGGGTTTTCGGCTGCACAAGACCAAACAGGCACTGGCAATTTTGATAAGGATGGAATGGATGAAAATGTTTTCCGGGCAAACATCAGCCAAAAAATAAATACCAAACTTTCACTCCGCTTAAACGGTCAGTTCAGCAACTATAAAACCGACGCCGACGCCGGTCCATTTAAAGATGATGTAGATTATTACGTAAAATCGAAGCACAGTCTTGTTGGCCTTGGCGCCGATTATGCTATTGGTAAAACTACACTGCATTTTAACTACAATTACAATACAACCAACAGGTTTTACTTGGATGATTCAACCACCAAGACTAACTTTTCTTATTACAGCAAGGGGAATTATACCGGTAAATCACATTTTGCTGAGCTATACAGCAATATTGCTATCAATAAAAATATTGATGTGCTTGTTGGCGCTGATTTTCGCAACCAACTCACCAACCAGGAGTATTTTTCAGTAAGTGTGTTCGGTCCTTATACGTCGCCAACACTCAGTGATGACAGTACTAAAGTAAATCAATTTGGTGCTTATGCTTCTCTTGTTGTAAAAGATATAAGTGGCTTTAATGTAGAGCTTGGTGGCCGCTATAATAATTTTAATAAATACGGAGATGTGTTTACTTTTTCTTTTAATCCATCCTATGTTTTCAAAAACAATATCAAAATATTTGGAAACATCAGCACTGGTTTTAAAGCACCTTCTTTATACCAGGTGTATTCCGAATACCGTACGCCAACAGGAGAGCTTAGCCCAGAGAAATCTTTGAGTATTGAAGGTGGAGTTCAATACCGCAACGAAAAACTAAACTTGCGAGCTGTTTATTTCAGCAGAAATATAAAAGACAATATCGTTTTTGTGAACACCAACACGCCGCCATACGGCTATTATTCAAATGCCGATAAACAGAAAGACAGGGGCCTAGAATTTGAAGCGAGTGTTGACTTTGGAAAAGTTCAGCTTAACGCTAACTACACAAACCTGGATGGGAAAATTGAGACTAAAGTAGGTGCAAAAGACACATCTTTTTTCAACCTATACCGCAGGCCAAGGCAAACCATCAACCTGAATGTTGGCATTGATCTTTGCAAAAACTGGAACCTGAATTTTGGTGTGCAAAGCATCAGCAAGCGTTATGAAGGACAATATAATGCGGCTCCCATTGAAATGCCTGCGTACTACGTTTGGAATTTATACAGCACTTATACCATCAGCAAAAACATAAAAGCATTTGTTGATTTTAAAAACATAACCGACGAAAAATATTCAGAAGTTAGAGGTTACAACAGCCGGCGTTTTAATTTTATGGCGGGAATAAATCTGAATTTTTAATTTTATTGCCGGGAAGACGGAAAGGCGTCTGATTGAACATTTGGTTTCCGCCTTCCCGTCTTCCCGGCAAATTTGTATTCGCTACGATGAGCAAACACGAGCAAAAATATTGTCTGCGTTGCGGTGCTGCATTTGAATGCAAACCCTGCAGCATCAGCCGATGCCAATGCAGCGGCATACAGCTATCGGTTGAAGAAAGGGTATATATTGAATCTAAACATGAAGACTGTCTTTGTATAAACTGCCTCCAAAGACTTCAACAGGAATATGTGCTTTTTAAAGAAAAGCATATTTACAAATAATATCAGAACCCATCTTAATTTTTAGCTGATTATCTTTGCAACTTAAAATCAAAACCAATGACATTTGGCAATGTTTCATTTAATGAGATACTTACAGTGACTTTTACTTTGTTTGCCGTGATTGATATGGTGGGAAATGTTCCCGTTCTGGCATCGTTACGAGAAAAAATGGGCGGAGAAATACGTTCACTGCAGGCGACACTAGCATCTGGTGCTTTAATGATTTTGTTTTTGCTGATTGGTCAGCAGTTTCTGAATATTCTTGGATTGGATGTTCAGTCGTTTGCCGTAGCGGGTAGTATTGTGATTTTCATCATAGGATTGGAAATGGTATTGGGGCATGAATTCTTCAAATCGGATGGAAATCCGAAAAGCGGCAGTGTGGTTCCCATTGCATTTCCATTGATTGCCGGTTCAGGTACACTTACAACCGTAATGAGTTTAAAAGCAAACTATTTTGACGTAAATATTTTCATTGGCATTCTTATCAACTGTGTCGTCATTTTTTTAGTATTGAAATCATTGAAGTGGATAGAAAAAGTATTGGGCCCTAATGGCATGACAGTAATCAGAAAATTTTTTGGTGTAATATTGCTGGCCATTGCGGTAAAAATATTCGGCAGTAATTTTTCGCATTTGGGTTCTTAAAATAAATGGCCTCGTAGTACAATGGATAGTATAAGAGTTTCCGAAGCACCAGACCCAAGTTCGATTCTTGGCGAGGCCACAAAAAAAATATTAAACCCTTTAAACATTTAGTTTAAAGGGTTTTTTCATGAATTTGGTTTTCAGATCACAAATAATCCTGCGTAAATTACCGATTATATGAAACTCTACATTAAAAATATGGTCTGCAACCGCTGTATTATGGTTGTTAAGCAGGAATTGGAGAACATGAAGTTGCAGCCGCTGCATGTGGCCATGGGGGAAGTGGAATTAAAGAAACCATTGACAAAAAAGCAGGAATTGCAACTCAATACAAAATTGAAATCATTAGGCTTTGAGCTGCTCGATAATCAAAAGCAAAAACAGATTGAAAAAATAAAAAGCCTGTTGATACAAAAAGTTCAGAGCGGAGAATTAAAAGAACATTTCAGTATAACTGACTTTCTTACAAATTCAATTCACAAAGATTATAGCAATATTTCCCGCTTGTTTTCCGAAGTGGAAGGTATTACTATTGAGCAGTTTTTTATTCTGCAGAAAATAGAGAAAGTAAAAGAATGGCTTATTTATGCCGAACTAAACCTGAGTGAAATTGCCTGGAAACTTGGTTATAGCAGCGTTTCACATTTATCAGCGCAGTTTAAAAAAGTTACTGGCCTTACACCATCAGCATTCAAAAAAATAGGCGGCAATCGCAAATCGCTGGATGAAGTATAACAAATAGATACAAATTTTTTCCATCATTCTGTAACAGGCAGGCCATATACTCAATCTACCTTTGTGTTATTAAACATAAACTAATGACACATACATATACAGTTACGGGAATGACCTGCGGTAGTTGCGAAGCAAAAGTGAAAAGCAGTTTGCTGTCAATGCCAAATGTACTGGCAGCCGAGGTTTCTAAAACAGATAATACAGCCACCATCGAAATGGATAAGCATATAGCATTGTCTGTATTTCAGGCTGCATTGGGTGGTAGCGACAGCAAGTACAAAATTTCAGCAACACAGCACAGCGAAACAGCCGAGGAAACAAAAAGCTGGGTTGTTGTTTATAAACCGATACTGCTCATTTTTGGTTATATCATCGCTATTACTGTTCTTATACAATTAATGCAAGGCAGTTTCAATTGGATGCAATGGATGAGTCATTTTATGGCGGGGTTTTTCTTGGTATTTTCTTTTTTTAAATTTTTAAACCTCAAAGGTTTTGCAGAAAGCTATGCCATGTATGATATTGTGGCAAGGCGATGGAGTGGTTGGGGATACCTGTCTGCTTTTATTGAACTGCTTCTGGGAATTGCTTATCTCTCAGCGTTTAATCCGCTATTGACAAATGCTGTTACCTTTGTCGTGATGTCGGTAAGTATTGTTGGTGTATTGCAGAGTGTGTTGAATAAAAGAAAAATAAAATGCGCCTGCCTGGGCGATGTTTTCAACTTGCCCATGAGTACCGTTACTATTATTGAAGATGGATTAATGATTGGAATGAGTGCGGTAATGCTTTTAACCATGTTGTAAAATGACAGTTGTAAAATCTATAGGACAATTTATCTGGAAAATCTTCAAAGCAATTTTTGTACGAAAAAAAGGATGTTGTAAATGAATATACAAGTACAATCAATAATTAGCTGCCCCATTTGTGGCCATAAAAAGCAGGAAGAAATGCCAACTGATGCCTGTCAGTATTTCTATGAATGTGAAAATTGTAAATCCATTTTAAAACCTAAGCAGGGAGATTGTTGTGTTTTCTGCTCTTATGGTTCAGAAAAATGTCCTCCAAAACAGGAAGACAAAACCTGTTGTTAGTCAATTCCTTTACATTTAAGTATAAATCATTCCCATAATTCTGTAAGTAATATGCTGAAAATTTGGGTTACCTTTAGGAGCAGATAAAATGAAAAAGTTCATTACCGCCATATTAGCCATGCTGTACATTACTAGCTCCACAGGAGCTACCGTATATATGCATTATTGCATGGGCCAGGTATCGGATTGGGGAATTGGCCAGAACGATTCCAAAACCTGCGGCACTTGCGGCATGGAAAAAACCGATTCTGCTGATAAAGGCTGCTGTAAAGACGAACATAAGTTTGTCAAGGATGATTCGGCACAAAAGATTACGGAAAACAATATGCAAATGCTGCAGCTGCTTTCTATTGCACTGCCTTCATCTTATATAGTATTACCTGTTGTAGATTTTCCTTCTGTTACAGAAGAGAATCCCTTGAGCAATGCTCCTCCCCGAACAGATGGCGTAGCTGTTTACATCCGTAACTGCATCTTCCTAATATAGAATTTACAAATCTTCGAATGCCGGGCAAATTAATTGTCGGGCTATAGGCATTTCTGTGCCGAATAATTTTTAATCATTAAAACTAAAATTTTACGATCATGAAAAAGTTAATGCTAATATTCACTGTTACAGCATTTGGATTTATTTCTTGCAACGACAATACTTCTAAAACTGACGATCCTGTATCTAGGAATCAGATGGATTCAGTGCCAATACAGCCAAACAAAACAACTGAATCAGATATAAAAATGGTGCCGGCCAGCTTTACAACTGTAGACCCTGCTGTATCAGCATTCATGAAATCAATGGTTCAAAATTATATTGATGTAAAAAATGCACTGGTTGGTGACAACGAATCGGCAGCGAAGTCTGCATCTGATAAAATGTACACAGCAATGAAAGATTTTGATAAATCACTACTGACATCCGAACAGAAAAAAGTTTACGATGATGTGGAAGCAGACCTGAAAGAACATACCGAACATATCGCTAAAAATAAGCTAGAACACCAGCGAGATCATTTTTCGATGATGAGTGAGGATATGTATAATCTGGTTAAAGCCTTTGGCGCCGGCATGACTTTATACCACGATCATTGTCCCATGTATAAAGACGGTTCCATGTGGCTGAGTGAAACGAAGGAAATCAGGAACCCTTATTACGGTGATAAGATGATGACCTGTGGCTCTGCGATGGAAATGTTTAAATAAGGAGATGGTGATTTCTTTTGTTTGACAAGAAAAATAACAGATACATGTTCAATGCTGATTTGTTGATTGGTTTGAATTGTTAGTGCAAATGAAAAATTATTAACTAATGCCTGGCCTCCCTCTCTTTTGGAGAGGGAATGAGGGTGAGGCCTAAATAAAAATTATGATCCCGAAAATAATTTCCTGGTCTTTAAAAAACCGCTACATCGTTTTGCTGATTGCTACCGGTTCGTTTGTGTGGGGAATATTCAATATTCAGAAGAACCCCATAGATGCCATACCCGACCTCAGCGAAAATCAGGTAATCGTGTTCACCGAATGGATGGGCCGTGGCCCGCAGATCATGGAAGACCAGGTAACCTATCCGTTGGTGAGTAATCTACAGGGTATTCCCAAAGTGAAAAACATACGTGGCAGTTCCATGTTCGGGATGAGTTTTGTGTATGTAATCTTTGAAGATGGGGTGGATGAATACTGGGCACGTACAAGAGTTTTAGAGCGTTTGAATTATGCCCAGCGCCTGTTGCCCAACGGTGTAACGCCAACCCTTGGCCCCGATGGAACCGGTGTGGGGCATGTATTCTGGTACACACTTGATGCTAAGAATCTGGATCTGGGAGAACAACGGGCCCTGCAAGACTGGTACATTAAACTGGCATTGCAAACAGTTTCTGGTGTAGCGGAAGTTGCTTCTTTCGGTGGATTTGAAAAACAATACCAACTGGTGATTGATCCGGTTAAACTGCAGTTTTATAACGTGAGCTTGATGGATGTGATGAACAAAGTAAAAGCCAGTAACAATGATGTGGGTGGAAGAAAATTTGAGATGAGTGATATGGCATACATCATCCGTGGATTGGGGTATATTAAAAACAAAGATGACATTGAAAGTATCGGGCTGGGTATTTATAACGGTATTCCGGTAAGGGTAAAAGATATTGGAACCGTACAAATGGGTGGCGATTTAAGACTGGGTATTTTTGATGAGAACGGCGAAGGTGAAGTAGTAGGTGGCATTGTGGTAATGCGTTATGGTGAAAATGCGGACAAGGTAATCAATGCTGTAAAAGAAAAAATGAAAGATGTACAGAAGGGATTGCCTGAAGGGGTAAGTTTTAAAACGGCTTATGACAGGAGTGTATTGATTGAAGCAGCAATCGGCAATATCAAAATAAAACTGATTGAAGAGATGGCCATTGTGGCGCTCATCGTCATCATCTTTCTATTTCACTGGCGCAGCGCATTAAGCATCATCGTCCAGATTCCCATCACTATTGCCATCAGTTTTATTTTACTGAACCTGTTTGGCATTTCATCCAACATCATGTCGCTTACGGGGATTGCACTGGCAATAGGTGTTATCGTGGACAACGGAATTATCATGAGTGAAAATGCGTATCGGCATTTATCCGATTGGCAAAACAGTCAACCCCCAAAAAACTAAACCATGAAAAAACTATTTAATAAACTAAAAGGCCGCAGCAATTATACCCGCATTCCGGAGCTAATCCGTATGCAGTTGATTGAAAAAGCATGCAACCAGGTTTCCAGGGGCGTTTTCTTTTCTACCATCATCATCATCACTTCTTTCTTGCCGGTGTTTTTATTAACCGGACAGGAAGGAAAACTGTTTCATCCGCTGGCATTCACCAAAACTTTCATCATGATTGTGGATGCATTACTGGTGATTTCATTGGCGCCTGTGCTCATCTCCTTTTTTATGAAAGGCAGGTTCAGGCCCGAAACAAAAAACCCGGTGAACAGGATTCTGGAAAAAGTTTACGAACCTGTGATACGTGCCTGCATCAAATGGCGCAAGACAACCATCGCTGTAAATATTATCGCACTGGCTATCAGCATTCCTTTGCTGATGAGCCTGGGCCGTGAGTTTATGCCGCCGTTGGATGAAGGCTCCATTTTATTTATGCCGGTTACTTTACCGGATGTTTCAAACAGTGAAGCAAAAAGAATTTTGCAAGTGCAGGATAAACTGATTAAATCAGTTCCAGAAGTAAAAAATGTTTTGGGTAAGGCGGGTCGGGCAAATACTGCTACAGATAATTCTCCCATCAGCATGATCGAGACAATCATTTTATTGAAACCGCAGTCGGAATGGCGGAAAAATATTTCGAAGAATGATATAATTAATGAGCTGAATGCAAAACTGCAGATACCTGGTGTAACAAACGGTTGGACTCAGCCAATCATTAACCGGATCAATATGCTCTCAACCGGTATCCGTACCGATGTGGGTGTAAAAGTTTATGGTCAGAACCTTGATACCATTTATGCTTTTTCTGAAAAAATAAAAAAAGAGCTGATGGGTATTGAAGGCGTGAAAGACCTGTATGTAGAACCCATCACAGGCGGAAAATATATTGATATTTCTGTAAAGCGTGATGAGATAAGCCGATATGGTTTAACGGTGGATGATGTGAATGCTGTTGTTGAAATTGCGTTGGGCGGAATGAAGCTTACAACCACAGTAGAAGGCCGACAGCGCTTTTCAGTGAATGCACGGTTCGGACAGGATTTTAGAAATAACCTGGATGCGTTAAAAAGGTTACAGGTGCAAACCATGAAGTATGGTCCGGTGCCGCTGGAAACAATTGCCGATGTAAAAATTACTGAGGGGCCGCCCATGATTAATTCGGAAAATGCCATGCTGCGGGGTACTGTTTTATTTAATGTACGGGAAAGAGATTTAGCGGGCACTGTATCAGAAGCCCAGGAGAAACTCAACAACATAATTACCAAATTACCCAAGGGTTATTTTATGGAATGGAGCGGACAATACGAAAACCTTATCCGCAGTGAACGTACGTTGAAGATGGTGTTGCCTATTGTATTACTTATCATTTTCCTGTCCATGTATTTTGCATTTCGTTCGGCCAGGGAAGCATTCCTTAGTTTAATATCAATTCCTTTTGCATTGATTGGCGGTGCCTTCATGATTTATTTCTGGGGAGTGAATTTGTCGGTGGCCGTTGCTGTTGGATTCATCGCCCTGTTTGGCCTTGCCGTGGAAACGGGTATTGTTATGGTGATTTATTTGAATGATGCCATGGAGCAATTGGTTGCATTAAAAGGAAATTCAAGAGAGACAATTACAAAAGCAGATTTAAGAGAGTATGTGATTGCAGGCGCAGCAAAAAGATTACGTCCTAAACTGATGACGGTATGTGTTTCGCTTTTTGCGTTGATACCGATACTGTGGAGCCATGGTGTGGGAAGTGATGTGATGAAACCGATTGTATTGCCAATGGTTGGTGGAGTACTTACATCAGCCACACATATCCTGCTGGTAACACCGCTCATCTTTTTAATGGCCAAGGAATATGAATTGAGAAAGAAAGGGAAGATAGAAGTAATGGAAACAAAACATTAATACAGATAAATAAAGTTTTATGAAACGAGTAATAATAGTATTGGGCTTGATGTTTACAACGGCGTTGTTGCATGCACAGGATATACTCCGCATGGATGAAATACAATCAGCCATTGTAAAAAATCATCCTGTTTTAAAAATGCTGGATGCCGAAGCCCGTTCCATGAACGAGGCTGCCAAAGGAGCTTATAGCTGGATGGCGCCCGAAGTAGGAGCCGGGTTTTTTCAAACACCGTATGATCCGAGTAGGTGGAAATCGATGAACGGGCAACCGGGCATGGGTGCTTTCATGATATCGGGGCAGCAGATGTTTCCCAATAAAAAAAGACAGAATGCAGAATTCGCCTACATGAATGCACAGTCATCCATCGACTTGCAAAGAAAAGATGTGGTAGTAAATGAACTGCTCTACACGGCACGTAAAAATTACTACGAGTGGATCGTCATCATTAAAAAAATAAAAGTACTGGAAGAGAATGACAAGCTGCTAAAGTTTATGATGCAGAGTGCCGAAATACGCTACAGGAACGGGTTGGGAAAAATAAGTGCGTATTACAAAGCCAAAG
>JBKJPN010000070.1:0-8282 GCA_046595125.1 Ferruginibacter sp. | reverse complement strand
ATCAACTAAAGAAAATGATTTTTAGTTTTTATAAAAGCGGAAGAAATTTTTACAGCAACAACAATCTAACCAGCTACCGTCCTATCGATACTTATCAGGATTGAGACATTTTTTTACCGGGGATGGCATTTAGCAGGTTTTGTGTGTATTCGTTCGTTGGGTTGAAGTACACTTGACTGGCTTCGCCTTCCTCTACAACTTTTCCTTGGTGCATCACCAGTATTCGGTTGCAGATATAATGTACAACCGACAAGTCGTGCGATATAAAAATGGCAGTAAAACCAAATTCTGTTTTTAAATCGTTTAATAAATTTAGAACTTGGGCCTGCACACTTACATCTAGTGCCGAAACACTTTCGTCAAAAATTAAAAACGATGGGTTGAGCGCCAAGGCTCTGGCGATGCATATTCGCTGGCGCTGTCCGCCACTAAACTGGTGCGGATAGCGATGATAATGTGCAGTATCTAGATTCACTTTTTCCAACAAGTCCATCACCTTTTCTTTACGTTGTTTATTGTTTGATAGTGCGGCATGTACTTTCAGCGGTTCCAGAATAGCGTCTCCAATACTGATACGTGGATTTAAAGAACCATATGGGTCCTGAAAAACAATTTGCAGATCTTTACGCATGTTTCTTAGCTGTTCGGGTTTTACATGCATTAAATCTTTCCCTTCTAGTATTATTTTACCAGATGATGGTTTGATGAGTTGTAAAATACTACGCCCCAAAGTGGTTTTACCACAACCGCTTTCGCCTACTAAGCCAACAATATTACCTTGGTTAACCGTGAAACTTACATCATCAACAGCTTTAAAAAATTGCGTGGCTTTACCAAATAAATTTTTCTTTACAGGAAATTGAACAGTAAGATTTTGAACTTCAAGCATGGCGCTTTGCGGGTGCGGCTCCGCTGTTTGAGGTTGATTGTATGTTGCGATAATTTTTTCTTCGGTCTGAATTTCCAGAAAATCACTTACAACGGGAAGCCTTTCTCCCTTAGGCTTTCCGGCCGGACGGCAGGCCAGCAAAGCCTTTGTGTAAGCATGTTGTGGCGATAGCAAAATATCGTTTGTATTGCCCTGCTCTACAATTTCACCTTTGTACATCACAATAATCTTATCGGCAATATCGGCCACCACGCTCAAATCGTGGGTAATAAAAATTACGCCCATATTGTTTTGTTGCTGCAACGATTTTATCAGTTCCAGAATTGTTTTTTGTACTGTAACATCCAACGCTGTTGTAGGTTCATCGGCAATAAGCAGGGCAGGGCTACAACTCATAGCCATGGCAATCATCACTCGCTGCTTTTGTCCACCGCTTATTTCATGTGGGTAGCGGTTTAAGATGCCCTCCGGATCAGGTAATTGAACCTGTTTAAAAAGTTCAATTGTTTTTTGCTTTGCAGTTTCTTTATTTATTTTTTGATGCAGCTGAATAGCTTCCATTACCTGGTAACCACAGGTAAATACCGGATTAAGCGAAGTCATGGGCTCCTGAAAAATCATGGCGATTTCATTGCCACGTACAGCAGTAATATCTTTTTCAGAAAGTTTTAAAAGGTCAATAAGTCCGTTTCTTTCAAATAAAATTTCACCTTTAATGGTAGCCTGCTGAGGCAGCAATTGTAAAACCGATAAGGCAGTTACAGATTTACCCGAACCGCTTTCTCCAACAATTGCAACCAGTTGGCCCGCCTCTACAGTAAATGAATTATCGACAACGGCTGTACTTAGTTTGCCCTCATTATTAAATTGTACGGACAGATTTTTTATGGAGAGTAATGGGGCCATGCATGGTTATAAAAACTTAAGATGCCTTACTGTTAAACCGTTATTCATCAGTTGCTTCAATGAATCAATGCCAATCTTTAAATGCACATCAACATATTTTGAAGTAACCTTTTTATCACTGTCAGCTGTTTTTACGCCATCGGGTGTCATGGGCTGATCACTAACCAGCAGCAAAGCACCAGTAGGAATCTTATTGTAAAAGCCTACCGTAAAAATGGTGGCGGTTTCCATATCCACCGCATAGGCACGTACATCTTGCAAATAGGTTTTAAATTTTTCGTCATGCTCCCAAACCCGGCGGTTGGTGCTGTAAACCGTGCCGGTCCAGTAATCCACTGCATAATCACGTATGGTGGTGGAAACGGCTTTCTGCAAAGCAAAAGCCGGCAACGCAGGTACTTCCGGTGGAAAATAATCATTGGATGTTCCCTCGCCACGAATGGCAGCAATGGGTAAAATAAGATCGCCCAGTTTATTACGTTTTTTTAAGCCACCGCATTTGCCTAAAAATAAAACGGCTTTAGGCTCTACCGCACTCAGCAAATCCATAACGGTAGCAGCTCCTGGGCTGCCCATGCCAAAATTTATAATGGTGATGTTGTTGGCGGTAGCGCATTGCATGGCTTTATCGGCGCCAACAATTTTTACCTTATGCCATTTGGCAAACAAATCTACATAGTTTGCAAAGTTGGTGAGTAAAATATATTCTCCAAAATTCTCGAGTTTTTCGCCGGTATATCGCGGTAACCAGTTCTTTACTATTTCTGCTTTCGACTTCATATCTTTCAGTAATTATTCAAATAAAAAATTAAATATACTAAATTCTTTTTCGCAGATAAGATTCTCAGCATGATTAAAATTGAATATCCTCCATTTGAGCCCAGAATTAAAACCGCGGAAGGGAAGGAGTTTATCTTTGATGGATTCAGGAAACGCTGGGTGGTACTGACTCCGGAGGAATGGGTGCGGCAGAATTTTCTTCAATATCTTACCCTAGTAAAAAAATATCCAGCCTCTTTAATTGCCGTAGAAAAAGAAATTAAACTGGGAGACCTTAAAAAGCGTTTTGATATTGTGGTGTACGACAATAATACAAAGCCCTGGATGATTGTTGAATGTAAAGAGATGAATACTGTTCTTGACAAATCAGTGTTGGATCAGGTTCTTAGGTATAACATCAACCTACAAGTTCCTTATCTTGTTATTACTAACGGACTGTATTGCTTTGCGTTTGGTTTTGGGGCAGGTAAAATGGTAGAAATAATGACCTTACCTGAGCAAGGCTAATTAGTTTTTGTAACCAGCATATTAACTTGTGTTTTTTAATGAAATGATATTATAAAAAACAGGATAATAAGTACAAGTATAAAGTGTAAAACCTTTTTCATAGAGATTTGTTTTTAGCTTTGATAAAGTAAACGGAAAAATGAAAAAAAAGATTGTTATTGCCATCACGGGAGCTAGTGGTTCCATATATGCTGATCTGCTGATAAGAAAGCTGCAACAGCTTAGTAATCAAGTAGATGAACTGAGTCTGGTAATGAGCGCAAATGCTAAGGATGTGTGGAAGATTGAGCTGGATAATGATAACTATGTAGATTTTAAGCTACCTATCTATAATACGCAGGACTTTAACGCACCATTTGCCTCTGGGTCGGGCCAGTATGACACGATGATCATCATTCCCTGCAGTATGGGAACTTTGGGAAGAATCGCATCGGGTATTTCAAATGATCTTATTAGCCGGGCTGCTGATGTGATTTTAAAGGAGCGTAGAAAATTAATTTGTGTGGTGAGAGATACGCCCTATAACCTCATGCATATCCGCAATATGGAAACAATCACCTTGGCCGGTGGTATTATTTGCCCGGCAACGCCATCTTTTTACAGCAAATCAACAACCATTGAAGAGGTAGCAGCCACAGTTGTAGATAGGGTGATTGATTTGGCAGGATTAAAAAATGAATCGTATCGTTGGGGCAAATAAAAACCGTTGCATTACATGCAACGGCAAATATTTTTATTCCGGAAATTGAATTGTGTATTATCTCAAATCCACCAGTTCCATTCCAGCATACTTTTTATCTTTTTGGTTGAAAATAAAAGTAGCATCGGAAATATTGCCACTGGTGTTCATGCCGCTAACAGTGTAAGTATAACGGTTTCCTGCTTTTTCAAATACTTTGGTAGAAGTGATTGTTTGTGTGGCTTTATTGATAAATATAATCACTTTATGAAACATTTTAGATTTGTCTATCGGCGTTAACTCAATTTCCTGAATTCCTTTTGCATCGCTGTTTAGTTTGTATAGAAAATCTTTATCGTAAAAATTAGTAAATAATTTTTGCGGTGTAATAGTATTGTTCGAAGGGTCTATTTTTGTGAGCGTAATTTCTCGGGCAGCAGGATCAACAGTCCATACGTTACTTCCATCGCAAAAAATATCCTGTCCAGCAACATTAATACGATATTTGGTACCCTTCATATAAACCGTGCCTTTTTTGTTGCCCATTAGTTTGTTGGCAGCACTTTCTATTTTTAAACTAAAATTTGATTGAACTGCTTTAAAGCTTTTAAACTTTGCACTTACTGCATCCAGTATTTTCTTCGCATCCGGATCACTATTGCCCATTCCCTTAGGAGTCTGTGCTCCGGCAGATAAAAATAACCCCATCATTAATACTATCACACTTAAAAAATTCTTCATTATACTTGTTTAAATTAAAAAATTGCCATTTGTAAAATGGCTGCAAAGATATATTATTAGAGGCGCTTTTTCAAGCAAGGTTTAATTGTGTATTGTAACAAACTGTTAATGTATCTGTTTAGTTAAAATAACTAAAAAACGGGCGCGTTAATAAACAAAAGAATTGCTATTTTGCAAGTCTTCAACACAACTCCACTATTGATTCTTTTATAAGCATCATTTAATTATTTCATATCATGGAAAAAAATATTGCGCTTTCCCTACGGGAATCCTATAAGCCTACGCAATTCACCGAGTTTTTATGGTGGTTATCTACCGCCGAAAAAGAAATTCTCGTTGATTCAGTTGTTGACAGAAACCGTTACCGCATCATTGGTATGACGGTTTTGGCCACTTGGGCATTTGCCACATTTACCTGGACTTATTTTTTCTTTACCATTGTTGATTCCATTTTTCTTGCCGTTACACTTGGCTTGTTTATGGGTTTTATCATTCTTACTATCGATAGGGCTTTAATAAAAGGGATAACAAAATTCAATAAAAGAAAACTGGCGCCACTTTTGTTCAGGGGCTTATTGGCATTAACGATTGGCACTTTTATGGCGCAGCCTGCTGTGCTGTACATGTTTGATAAGGAAATAAAACTACAGAGCTCTCTGGACAATGAGAAAAAGAAAATGTTGAAGCAGGCAGAACTAGTTGCATTATATAAGACACCCAAAGATGCATTGGTAAAACAAAACGCTATCATCAAAGTCGAATTGGAATCTAAATTGGAAACAGTGAATAAAGCTAGGGAGAATTTTCTCGCCGAAACTGATGGTAGCGGAGGTTCCGGCAAAGTTGGTATAAAAGATATAGCCATTGCAAAGCGAAATGAATATCAAAAACTGGATGTTGAGTATCAGGCTTTGTTAAAAGAAAATCAGCCAAAACTTGACAGTAACGATGCCGCTTTGAAAGAGATTGATAATAAGATAAAAGCCGAAGAAGCTAATTTTATTTTATACCTCAATGATGGTTTTTTAACCAGGGTAGAGGCTTTGTCGAATTTATTAAAAAATAGTCCGGCATTGCAGTTTCGTTACTACCTCATTGTATTTATTTTGATGTTGATTGAATTGATGCCGGTGATTGCCAAAACCATTTTGCCATCGGGCAGTTACGATGAAAAAGTAATGTTGAGAGAAGAAATGGAAATTGATATGGCCAACAGCAACATTCGCAAGGAACAACAATTAAAAGAACTCTATAATCAACTGGCATTTGATAATGATAAAGAAGCCCTCACTGCGTTCTTCTCGTTAACAAAAGACGACCGGAACGAAAAAATGAAGTCGTTCAGCAAAAAATGGAAAGACGAAAACCACCAGACCTTTGACGGACTGTGGGAAAAGATGAAAAAAGAGATACTGACCAAGCAGGAGAACTAAATGAATTGCCACGGGTTTAAACCCGTGGCAATTCATTATTTTTGCCGCTCCCGATGAATCGGGACAAGCTATGGCAAAAAAATCTGCTGATTCTCCTTTAATGTTACAACATAATGCTATCAAGGCTAAATACCCTGATGCGATTTTGCTGTTTCGGGTAGGCGATTTTTACGAAACATTCGGGCAAGATGCAGTAACCACGGCGGGGGTGCTGGGCATTACTTTAACCAAACGAAATAGTGGCGATCCAAATGCATTGGAATTGGCAGGCTTTCCGCATCATGCGTTAGATACTTATCTCCATAAATTAGTAAAAGCCGGTTATCGGGTTGCCATTTGCGATCAGTTAGAAGATCCTAAGCAAGCAAAAGGCATTGTAAAACGAGGCGTTACAGAACTGGTAACGCCTGGTGTTGCTACCAGTGATAAATTACTTGAACATAACAGCAATAATTTTTTAGCGGCTCTTCATTTTGAGGAGGAAAAAATTGGCATTGCATTTTTAGACATCAGCACCGGTGAGTTTTTTGTGGCGGAAGGCGACAAAGAATATGCCGATAAATTATTGCAAAGTCTTAAGCCGGCAGAAGTTATTTTTCAGCGAAGCCGACAAAAATATTTTAAGGAAACATTTGGTACTAAGTTTTTTACTTACACGCTGGAAGAATGGATTTTTACTGAAGCTTACTCAACCGAAAGCTTATTAAAACATTTTGGCACCCACAGTTTAAAAGGCTTTGGTATTGAAGGGCAAACGATGGGTATTGTTGCAGCAGGTGCAGTACTTCATTATTTAAAAGATACGGAGCATCCTAATCTTGGTCATATCACTTCTTTACAAAGAATTGATAAGGAAGATCATTTGTGGATGGATCGTTTTACCATTCGTAATCTTGAATTATTTGGCGGTGGCGATGGTAGTAATACTTTACTAAAAGTGCTGGACAACACCGTTTCGGCTATGGGCGCCCGATTGCTGAAAAGATGGATGGTTTTGCCATTAAATAATATTGCAAAAATTAATGAACGGCTAAACACGGTTGAGTATTTAATTAAGGAAGTTGACCTGCGTAACAAATTATCGCAAGCCATTAAACAAGCTGGTGATGTGGAAAGGCTGGTGAGCAAAGTGCCGCTGAAAAAAGTTAATCCACGAGAAGTTATACAAATTGCTAGAGGCCTACAGCAGACCGAACTTATCAAGAAAATCTGCGAAGCGTCATCTAACGAATATTTAAAACGCCTCGGCGATTCACTCAATCCTTGCAAATATATTTTGGACAAGATTTTAAAGGAGTTGATGGAAAATCCGCCGGTGGCCGCTTCTAAAGGCTCGGTAATTGCAAATGGAATTAATAAAGAATTAGATGACCTACGAAAAATTGCCAGCGGCGGAAAAGATTTTCTAATAGAAATTCAGCAAAGGGAAGCTTTGGCAACAGGAATAACATCCTTAAAAATAAGTTTCAACAATGTATTTGGTTATTATCTGGAAGTAACTCATGCGCACAAAACCAAAGTGCCCGTAAGCTGGATTCGTAAACAAACTTTGGTTAATGCAGAAAGATATATCACCCCCGAATTAAAAGAATACGAAGAAAAGATAGTTGGTGCAGAGGATAAAATGTTGGCCATTGAAATGCAGCTTTTCGAAGAGTTGCTGAACGAACTGCAGGATTATATTTCGCCCATGCAGGTGAACGGACATGTAATGGCTGTAATTGATTGTTTGAGTTGCTTTGCCAACAACGCCCTCCAATTCAAATATAAAAAGCCAGCGCTGCTAGATGATTTTGTTTTAGATATTAAGGACAGTCGCCACCCGGTTATTGAACAAAACCTGCCAGTTGGAGAAGCCTATATTGCCAACGATATCTATTTAGATCCATCCACGCAACAGATTATTATTTTAACAGGCCCCAACATGAGTGGTAAGAGTGCCATTCTGCGGCAAACGGCACTCATCACTTTAATGGCGCACATGGGCAGTTTTGTACCGGCAAGCGATGCAAAAATTCCTTTAACGGATAAAATTTTCACTAGGGTAGGAGCCAGCGATAATTTAAGTGGCGGCGAAAGTACTTTTATGGTAGAGATGAATGAAACAGCCAGCATCATCAATAATCTCACCAAACGAAGTCTGATATTGCTGGATGAAATCGGCAGAGGTACATCAACCTATGATGGTATCAGCATTGCCTGGAGCATCGCCGAGTTTTTGCACAATTCCGTTCATCAGCCCAAAACATTATTTGCAACACATTACCACGAGCTGAATGAATTGGAAAATAAATTCAGCGGCATAAAAAACTTTCATGTAACCAATAAAGAAGTTGGCAATAAAATA
>JBKJPN010000029.1:0-19808 GCA_046595125.1 Ferruginibacter sp. | reverse complement strand
CAAAATAATAAACAAACGCTTCCTATCACAGGGTCAGCACCTGCAATAATGGTTTCTGTGATAGGAAGCGTTTGTTTATTATTTTGATAAACGTCCACACCCGGATCACTTTTTCTGCCATTAGGATAGGTATTATCCTGGTATTGATCATTTAACTGATACCCTGCATTTACACCACCTCTTACAGATTTCCAATGCCACATATCAATTTTCTCGGATGGGAAATTGGTAAAGTGCCGACTGTAACCATCTGCCGCCGGCAACCCGGTATGACATGATTTATAACAGGTAGCACTATTCCATCCACTTACAGAGTTATTAATGTTCCAGAGGAAGGAAATTTTATCTTCATAAAATGCGGGCCTGTACGGTGAACTGGCGAATCCAAAAGTCCCGCTTTCCTGAGCCCATCTATTAGTGGCTGGATCAAAATACCAAGGAGTACGCTTAAGTGATTGTGTGGGATCAACCCATTCTGCCAATATATAAATATTGGTTGCATCGTAAGCCGAGCGAAGTTTTACTGATGGGATTATGTTTCCTGCATAGCCCCTGAAAACATCGCCAGTAACTTCCGGTACAGCCGTGCTGAATTCCAATACCGGGCTGTTAGCCCACATGGCATCAATAGTTCCATCAATGGTAGGCGGCGTTGTAACTTTTACAGATACAAGATCTGTTGAATTATTTATCACCTGAGGGGTGCTTATTACCTGATCGTCTTTTGTACATCCGACAAAGTAACCAACAGCTAAAAGAATAGTTGTCATTACCCAGATGTATCTTTTTTGTAACATTTTCATAAAATTTATTTTTTTAAATGATTGAAATTTTCAAATATTTGATTTGCTTTCAAATACAAGGTAGACTGGTACAACATCAAAATATCTGAATCTCCTTATGTAGGTGTATGATATTAATCATACTTTTTTAGGATAATAACTATTGACCAGAAGCAATAAATTACAGTAACCCTGCACAACTGCAGATTAGGTCTGAAAAAGGTAAATTGGGAGAAATAATGGCCTTAAGATATGGTTACTGCATCCTGAAAGTAAGTGCAGCAAACTGCTCTACACTCAAGGCTTCGGCACGTTTTAAAAATATTTCGTCCTGCAATACTTCGGCAGGGAATAAACTTTTAACGGCATTACGCATGGTTTTGCGGCGCTGGTTAAAAGCGGTTTTTACCAATACCCAAAAGGCCCTTTCACTTTTATATTCCAGAGGGGTTGATTTTCTTTTCATGCGAATAACCCCGCTTTGCACTTTTGGTGGCGGATCAAAACATTCATTACTTACATCAAATAGGTATTCAATTTCGTAATAGGCCTGCATTAATACACTCAATACGCCATAAACTTTACTTCCTTCTTTTGATGCTGCCCGTTGTGCTACTTCTTTTTGAAACATACCAATAATGCAGGGCACATCGTCTTTCCATTCGAGTGCTTTAAACAAAATTTGTGTAGATATATTATACGGAAAATTACCGATGATGGTAAATGGTTCGTCAAAGGGTTTTTGCATATCCAAAAAACTCTGGTTGATGATTTTTTCTTTTAAAGCCGGATATTTTTGGGAGAGGTAAACTACTTTTTCATCATCAAGTTCAACCGCCTTAAAATTGATGCCGGGTAAGTCCATGATATGTTTGGTTATTGCACCGGTTCCTGGTCCAACTTCCAATAAATTGGTAAATTTTTCTTCTTGCAGCACGGCAACAATCTTATCGATTACATTTTTATCTTTTAAAAAATGCTGGCCCAATGATTTTTTGTGTGTATACATCTGAACAAAAGTAAACTAAAAAGCTCTCCTGTTTTTGGGAGAGCTCTTAAAATCTATTTATGGTTCATTATTTCCAGATCATAAGTTTTTTGGTGTAGCTTTCTCCTGCAACACTCAGTTTTATTTCATACACGCCAGTGCTAAACTTGTTTAAATCTGAGAGTACAATGGTATTGCTTCCTTTTGATACTTTTTGTTTTTGCGTAACAACCGTTTTTCCGGCATTGTCATATAAATAAACTACAGCCTCGCCATCTTTAGGAGCATTAAATTTTATGGACACAATATCTGTAGAAGGATTTGGAGAAACCACAATGTCAGTATTCACATAATCGGACCGAATTACAAGTACATTGCTATATTTTATCTCGCCATTCTTTCCAATTACTTTAAGGCGGTAATACAAAATATTACTGCTTGCATTACTGATGTCGTCTGTAGCCGAAAAATTTTGCTGAATATGTAGGGCTACAGGCTGGTTGACAACTACCGTTTTTATAAAACTGCTATTATCCGTACTTCGTTCCACCTCAAACCGTGCCACTTCTTTCTCGGCAATAATCGCCCAGTTCAGTAAAACTTTGTCTTTTTGTTTTGATCCTGTAAAATTTAAAAATTGAACCGGTAATACGCCGCCTACAAATCTCCAAGCCCTGTCGGAGTCTGTAGGAAACTTTTTTGTTAATGGGGCTCTGCAACCTGGGGCTGCATCCCCAGTAAATGTACCACCGTTGCCCATCCGGTATGAGGTACCTTTGATGTTGGTTACCGAGTTTAGCGAGTCGAACCGGTTATCCAATCCGTCGCCATCGGTATCCAATCCTGTTGGCGTAACATTATCATCGGCAAGTCCATTCATGTTAAAATCATTGCCTTCTATGATATCTGGCTGCCCGTCAGCGTCGGTATCAAGGTCCCTGTAGTCAGGTATATTATCACCATCATGATCATATAATAATATACCTGAGCCGCCAAACCCAACAATATTATCGTACGTGTTTGCTATTCCATCTCCATCGGTGTCGCCTACTACTGGCAATTTATATCCGTTGGTACTCTGACCTTCAATATTGTCGGGTATGCCATCACCGTCCGAATCTATATCCAGATAATCGGGATAAGGATCTGCATCTGTAAATTGTAAACCCAAACTTGACCTAGAAGAAATAACTGTGGCCCAGCCATTTGTTCCTCTGGCACCATCAACTATCCCATTCAAATCTGCATCAGGAAATCCGGCTTCTAATACATCAACAATTCCATCGCCATCGCTATCCAAATCATAAGCGTTGGGCCTAAAATCCTGGTCTCTATTTTTATTGGGATAATTATCTGCCCGGCCGTCAACAGGGGCCACATCTGGCCCAGTTATTAATAGAGCCGATGCTGCAAAATAATTATCGGCAAGGCCATCACCATTGAGGTCAGTAAAATTGTCAACTTTTCCATCATTATTTGCGTCAACGCCTAGTGCTTCAATAATATCGGGAATACCGTCATTGTCACTATCCAGATCCAGATAATTTGGAATGCCATCTCCATCAAAATCCTGTGCGCCTAGCCCATTACCCGATAAGTTTACGCCTGTATTATTTCCATCCACATTCTGTGAGAATCCATCATTGTCTGTATCTACATAATTGTCAATTATTCCATCTCCGTTTGTATCTACACCATAAGATTCCACCACATCAGGTATCCCATCATTATCACTGTCCAGATCGTATTGGTTGGGAATACCATCCAAATCTTTATCACTTAAATCATTTACACCGTCATTATTAATATCAACCCAAGGTTTCCAAAAATCACGATCCTGAAAATTGGGAATACCATCGTTATCGGCATCAGCACCCCAGTCGAAAAGATCATTTACGCCATCACTATTGTTGTCGACATACCCGGGATAGGAAGGACGATTCCAGTTAGGCAGACCACTAACAACAACCAGCGCCAGCGGGTCATCAAACTCAACATAATCGGGTATTCCGTCGTCGTCGTCGTCAATATCGGGGCACTTGGTTATAATAACTTGTATTCTGGCGGTATCGGAACAACCAAAGCCGCTATTATAATAAGCCCAGTAAACACCCGAAACTGCAATCGGCGTAAAAGGATTATACACATTGGCTGGTACAAATGGCATGGCAGCGTAAAAAGTATAACCTGCATACTTACGCCAGGGAAGTGTTATCGTTAAATTAGTACACCTGTTAATTAATAAAGTATCTTTTGGATAAAAACAGGTACCGGATATTGGCGTAATTACCGGCCCCTTAATAATACAACCGGCAATACTAACGCCACTGGAATCGTATAGTATTGAGCCCGACCTTTTACCATTGTAACTGATTCTGGCATCGTTTTTTAAAGAGCCTGTACAGGCAAGTATTTTGCAGGAAGAAGCAGTAACTACATCAAACTGTATGTTTCCAGAAACGCCGGGACCTATATTACCACCTGTAACTGCATTAGCACCAACGCCGAGCCTGAGTACTACCCGATTGTTGGTAAAATCAAATTCAGCTTGGTCATCACCGGCGCCATCTGTTTTAGCCACGCCATTAATTCTTATGCTATTGGGCAAAAATGTAGTGCCTAACGGAATATTATCTATAATGACTGTATTGGTACTTGAATCGTTACCCAAATTATTATAGTTTACCTGGTAACGGATACTATCTCCTGGAACAAGAGAACCACCGTTAATGTCGGTTGCTGTTTTATCAAAAGTAAAACTTGGGTTGTACTGCGAAATGGAAGTAGTTAATACATTTACAATTACGTTTTCATTATTTGAGAAAAATCTTACGATAGCTGAGGTTTGACTGTTTGATAACTGCGCATTACTCGTATTGGGTAAGTCAAATATCGAGGCATCGTAACCTAATGTATTTTGAAAAGCAGGATTACGGGTAGTTACTACTGTACCTCTGTGCGATATTTTACTGTTCCAGGCATCGGCGGCACCGTTTAATGGTACAACTACCGTGGCCATATCATAAAAAGTTGGTGCCAAGTTTTGTTTAAACTGAAAACCATCACCTGAACCACGGTCGCCGTCATAAACAACGGTACCTAACTCACAACTTACCGGGCCCGATGCCGGAGTGAGGAATCCATTTATTGGCACATCCACATTACCACTTCCGCTTTTTACCGCAGCGCAACCGTCGAAAACAGTAAGGTTACGGGGAGTTAATGAAGGATTTCCATAAACTATAACAATTGTCCATCCCCCGTAAGAGTCATTAATACCCAATGGCGATACCACATTAGCAACCGTATAGGTGCCATTGGGGCTGGCTGCATTTACCAGCGAAGTAATATCTTTAAAACACTGAAACCCAGTATGCACGTAACCTGCAATAAGCGTATTGTTCCAGTAATCTGTTTGGGTAGAGGTAATAGTTGTATAAGAGCCAGCTCCCGGAAGTTTTAACTTACAGGTAGTTTCTCCTGTTATCCATGTTGAGTTTGAGCCTGAAGTTCCCTGTCCGGTACCCCAATACAATCCTGCAAAGAGTACATTGGAGCAAGATGGGATATTTAAATCTGATGAAGATGAATTGAAGGTACCATTATCATCATAGGCCAATACCTCCATATCAAAAGACATATCGGCCGATTGAATTGCTGCGGTATGTACTTCTACAGCAATGGTGTTAGTACCTGCAGTAAAAAACGCGGGATTTAAATTAAATGTAAAATTTTCTGCAGCACCAACTGCAATATTTGCAGTAGCCAAGGTAGTAAAGATTCTCCCCGCCGGCATATTATTAGCTGCCCTTTCTACACCATTTATATAAATTACAATTCCATCGTTTCTTTTTACGTTTAGTTGAACGTTATAAGTGGTAGTGAGTTCAAGTGCAGTAAATACAACTGTTTGTCTAAAATAGAACGCCGTGTATTTATTACATGCTGTTGTTGGTGCACAAGGGGCTCCTACGCCACATGGAGTAACAGCACTGGGCAAACAGGTTGTTTGTGTTGCATTGTATCCGTATTTGCCGGCTCCATTTACAGGATTACCGCCAACGTTCCAGGTTGCAGGCATAACATAGGCCGGTTGTTTCCAATCGGTCCCAATAGGGCTGTTTACTGGCGCTGCGTTTTGAGCATGGTAATTCCAAACACTGCCAAAGGGAATTTTAGTTGTTGCCGGAGGGTTATCAATGTCAATATTAATAGCAGCTTTTCCGTTATTGGTTGTAGAGCCAGTTGGCGGAACTTCGCCTGTACCTGGTGTACCTGTACCAACACCAGCCGAAGAAACAATTGAATTTGCCATATACACGATGCTACCCCTTGCCGAAGCATTGTAATACCTAGCAGTAAATGGCCGTATAATCTGCGATTTAGCTGCTGGGATGGCCAGCACCCCAAAACAAATCAGGTATATTAATTTTTTCATAAAACGGATTATAATTATTTCAACAAAGCATATTTAAATGCCTCATAAATTTCAGTACTGTTACTAGGGTACAATTATTTTATTTGAGACCCTTTCGCCGGTTTCGTTGGATAAAACAATAATGTAGGCGCCCGATTTCAGGTCTAAATTCCTGGTTCCACCACCTGCATTTATCGTAAACGATTCCTGCAAAATATTTTTTCCCTGCATGTCAACTACACTCATATTTATCAGCATGGCTTTGGCTGTATTTATGGTAATGCTAACCTGCCCGCTGCCATTGTTACGAATACTGGCAGTAAAGGGTTTGCCGGTTAAATAATTTATCTTTTTAACCTCATAATATTTTATGGTTCCATCATAATCTGTCTGATGCAATCTGTAATAATTAACTCCTTCAAGTGGTGCATAGTCTGTCATTTGGTAGCTATGTTTTACAGATGAGTTACCGGCTCCTGCAACTTTTCCGAGTGCATGATAGTTTATCCCATCGCCCGATTTTTCAACAGTAAAGAACCTATTATTTTGCTCTTGGGCTGTCGACCAGTCAATCAATACTTTGTCTTTATTTAAATTTACATTGTAGGAGCTAAGTGCAATGGGCAAAGTGCCCGACACCGTTACTACAAAAGTATCGGCAAGGCAATTTCCACTGTTAGCATCCCAGGCATAGTAAGTATAGGTGCCGTTTACAGAATTGGAAAGGTTAACAGATTGCGTTGTTGCACCAGCATTTGTTGGCCAATAATAATTTCCACGCCATGAGGCGGTTAATGTTAACGGTGCATTGGTAACAACGTTAATAGTCTGTTTCTTTTTAACATCTTTCAAAATGGTGAACTGATCCCGTACAAATGGAGCTATTGGGCCAGTTGTATAGGATACAAATTTTACATCCATACGGTTGCTATCAACCTCAAAATATAAACAGCCGCCGTTAGAAACGTCTGAATAATACATACAGTCTTGCGGATAGCCCGCAGTGGTACCGCCCAACTGTCCTGCAGAGCCGGAAACAATGTATATGCTTCCATGGTTGTATGATCCGGAGTTATAAGTATAAGGGCATGATAAGGCACCCGATGCATCATATTTTGCATTTTGGGTATTACCTGTTGCCGTATGGGATGATGCATTGAAACTGGCATCTAGTAAAGGGCTGGCGTAAGTATTATAAAACCCCTTTAGCAGGTAACTTCTTTCATACCCGTGCGAATGGCCGCTTAAGACCAAATCCACCCCATTGCGTTCCAGAATACGGATAAATTTTTCACGTACTGCAACCAAATCTGTTTCAGAATCGGAAGTATGGCTGGTTTTAGTATAAGGCGGATGATGAAAATAAGCCACCGTCCATTTTTTTGTATTGGCTGCCAGATCTGCCTTTAACCAGGTTGTTTGCAATCCTGCTGTGTCACGCAACAGCCCGCCATCACTGCCGTAGGAGTCGAGTGAAATAAAATGAACATCGCCCACATTAAACGAATAATAATTTTTTACCCCAGACGCTACACCCCCAACCTCGCCGGCCATGGGCACCGAAAAATTTAGGTGATAAGGCATACTGTTTGCCGGCGTTGAACCGGTTTTTGTATTGTTTGCTGTTGAATTTCCATAATCATGATTTCCAGGCGCAGGATAAAGTTTATTATACTTCAGCAGATCATCTTTATAAACGTTAAAAAAATTGGTCTGGAATTCTGTATCTGTACCGGAGCTATAAGCGTTGTCGCCAAGTAAAATCATTGCGTCAATATCATTACTGCCAATGTAGCTCGTGAATGCATTTTTCACATTTACCTGATTGGTGGAATTATTGCCACAGTCACCAATGGCCAAAAAACGAAGTTTACGAGTTGTATTTGAAGGAGGTAATGTTAAAAAATAATTGGTACTTGTCTGTTGAAGAACCAAGGTAGTTGAGCCAATTGTGTACCAATATTTAGTATCGGCCGATAAGCCGCCAATACGCACAATATGCTCAGTAACCGGCGTTGCAACGTCCATTGTAAAAGAACTTGGGTAAACTCCTGGGCCAACAATATACGCCGGCCCCCAGGTTACTTTTGAATTGGTCGCTGTACTTGTGCGCCACCTTATGGTAATAGAATCCTGTTTACCAACCTGTAAATAAGGGCCACGCGTAAGCGTTTGAGCCTGCGCATTTTCATTAGTAAATAGAGAAAAAAGCAGTAGAATCGAAATAATTTTACAAGTAAAATTTTTCATGTGTGAAATATTGGATTATTAAATATTGTAATAAAATGACCACTAAATTGTAATAATTTTACTACACGCTCTTTTAAAACGCATTACTTATTAGATTATTGCAACATTTAGTAACTTTATTTTACATACCGTTAATATAATTGTTTTAACGACTGCAAATCGCAAATCCCACTAAATCAAAAACCCCCATTCAAAGTAGTTAGGGGGTATTTTATTAAAAATTTGGACGTGTTATTATCTTATTAAAACAAGCTTCTCTGTAAATATCTCGTTGTTTAAAATAAGCTGAATATTATAAGTTGCCTTATTAAAACGGTGAAGATCGTTTACGGTAATATCATTATAGCCTTTAGTAACCGGTTGAGTTTTCAGTAAAACTATCTTACCAGTATTGTCCACTATTCTAATGGTAATCTCTGTATCCTTTTCGACATAGAATTTTACCTGCACCTTATCTTTTGCAGGATTAGGAGCAACAGTAAAGGGTTTTTTACTAACAGACTTTCGAACAACCAGCGCATTGCTGTACCTTATTTCGCCAGCCTTGCCAATTACTTTCAGGCGATAATAAATTATTTCCTGGCTAATACCAGTTATATCATCTACAGCAGAAAAATGCTGATGTACAAATAAGGATACAGGCTGTTGCACAGTAAGCGTTTTAAGGTAGCTGCTGTTATCAGTACTACGTTCCACATCAAAGCGGTCAACCTCTTTATCGGCAATTATTGTCCAGTTAAGTAATACCGTATTATTCTGATGATTACCTGTGAATGATAAAAACTGAACTGGCAATACAATGCCCGAAAAGCGCCAGTCACGGTCTGGTTGCCAGGTAAATTTACGCTGCACTGTTGTTCTTGAGCCCGGTGCTGCATCGCCTGTAAACGAGCCGCCATTACCCATTCGGTAAGATGTTCCTTTAATATTGGTAACCGAATTCAAGGAATCAAAACGGTTATCCAATCCGTCTCCGTCGGTATCCAACCCAGTAAGTGTTACATTATCGTCGGCTAAACCATTTAGATTAAAATCGTTGCCTTCAACAATATCAGGTTGCCCATCGGCATCTGTATCTAGGTCGCGGTAATCGGGTGTGCTGTCGCCATCATGATCGTAAACCATGATGCCTGAACCTCCAAAAGCTGCCGGTAAATTATCGTAGGTATTTACAATACCATCACCATCAGTGTCTATTGTTCCAGGCAGCAAATATCCAGCTGTAGTTTGTCCCTCTATATTATCAGGTATTCCATCGTCATCCGAATCAATATCCAAGTAATCGGGATATGGATCGGCATCTGTAAAACGCAGACCTAAAGAACCCAAAGAAGAAATTGCTGTTGACCAGCCGTTTGCTCCTATCGGTCCGTCAACAATTCCATTATAATCTGCATCGGGAAAACCAGCTTCAATTACATCTGCAATACCATCGCCGTCACTATCCAGATCATATGCGTTGGGCTTGAAATCACGATCTTTATTTTTGTTGGGATAGTCATCGGCACGGCCATTTACGGGCGCCACATCTGCTCCGGTTATTAATATGGCTGTTGCCATAAAATAGTTGTCGGTTATTCCGTCGCCATTGCCGTCGGTAAAGCCATCAACCATGCCATTATTATTGCTATCAACACCCCCAGCTTCAACTAAATCAGGAATCCCATCATTGTCGCTGTCCAGATCCAGGTAATTAGGTATGCCATCGCCATCAAAATCCTGTGGACCTAGGCCCAAACCTGAGTTGTTTACGCCCGTATTGTTAGCATCTACATTTTGCGAAAATCCATCGTTATCGGTATCAACAAAATTATCAATAATGCCATCGCCATTTGTATCTACACCATAGGATTCTACTACATCGGGTATTCCATCATTATCACTGTCGCGATCATATTGATTGGGTAGCCCGTCCAGGTCTTTATCCGACAAGTCGTTTACACCATCGGCATTTATATCAAACCAGCCTGTCCAAAAATCGGTATCCTGAAAATTTGGAATACCATCGTTATCCGAATCGGCACCCCAGTCAAAATTATCATTGTATCCATCACTGTTTAAATCTATAAAACCTGGATAGGCAGGGTCATTCCAATTTAGTATGCCATTACTGTTATGATCCCCCAATGCCAGTGGATTATTGAACTCTACATAATCCGGTATTCCATCATCGTCGTCATCAATATCGGGGCATGGTGTAATTATAATCTGTATCCGTGCAGTATCAGAACAGCCTACACCTCCGTTGAAATAAGCCCAGTACACACCCGAGTTTGTTACCGGCGTAAACGGGTTATAAATATTTGCCGGAATAAATGGCATGGCGGAATAAAAAGAATAGCCCCCATAAAGCAGGTATGGAATATTAACACTTAAAATTGGGCAACGTACCACCAGTAAAGTATCTTTTGGACTAAAACAATTACCTGCAACCGGATTGATAACTGGTCCTTTTATTATACAGCCCGAATTATTTACGCCACTCGAGTCGTAGAGAATAGAACCCGACCGTTTACCATTATAACTAATCCTTGCTTCGTTCCTTAAAGAACCTGAACAGGAAAGTATGTCGCAGGAAGTGGCAGTAACAACATTAAATGAAATATTGCCGCTAACGCCGGGGCCAATATTACCACCCGATGAAGCATTTGCACCCACACCAACACGTAACACCACCCGGTTATTGGTAAAGTCAAATTCTGCCTGATCATCGCCAGCAGCATCCGATTTTGCTACGCCGTTTATTCTAATACTGGATGGGAGAAAAGTTGAACCCAGGGGAATGTTATCGTAAATAATGGTACTGGTACTGGAGTCGTTACCTACGTTACTATAATTTATCTGATACCTGATGCTATCGCCAGGCAATAATAATCCTCCGTTTATATCAGTTGCCGTTTTATCAAACAAAAAAGTTGGGTTGTACTGTGATATGGAAGTGGTTAATACATGCACAAAATAATTTTCGCTGGGCGATGCAAAACGAACTGTTGCTGCAGTTTGATTATTACTCAATTGAGCATTGGCGGTATTGGGTAAATCAAAAATTGCAGCGTCGTAGCCCAATGTATTTTGAAAGGCTGGATTTCGATTAGTTGTAACCAAGCCTTTGTAAGAAATTTTACTGTTCCATGCATCGGCAGCACCATTAAGTGGTACCGACGTATTTGCCAGGTTATAAAAAACCGGCGCTCCATTTTGTTTAAAAGCAAATGAGTCGGTTGAACCTCGGTCGCCATCATAAACCACAGACCCCAGTTCGCAACTTACCGGACCGGATGGTGGTGTTAGAAATCCGTTAATTGAAACGTCAACTGCCGGATCGCCACCGTTTATAATAACACTACCATCAAAAACTGTTAGGTTTCTGGGCAATAACGATGGGTTCGAATAAGCAATTACAATTGTCCAGCCTCCGCAAGAGTTAGTTATTCCTATGGGGCCAACAACATCTGCAACTGTGTAGGTTCCGTTTGCATTGGAGGCGTTAATCAGTGAAGTAATATCTTTAAAACACAAGTAACCGGTATGCGGCAATCCCGGCGAGTAGGCTGCACTATGCCTGTCGGTTTGGGTTGAAGTAAGCGTTGTATAATTACCAGCGCCAGGTATTTTTAATTTTATGGTATTAAAACCAGCCGTTACCCAGGCACTATCAGTACCGGTACTTCCCTGATCGGCTCCCCAATATAATCCTGCAAATAAAACTTCGGAGCAGGATGCCAGGGCAAGATCGGCAGTGGAGGAATTAAACGTGCCGCCATTATTAGACTCAACCACTTCCATATCAAAAGACATGTCAACCGAATTTGTTGCACGCAAATGAACTTCCACTGCAATGGTATTTACGCCTGCTGTAAAAAAGGCAGGACTTAAATTAAACGTTACGTTTTCTGCAGCACCGGGGGTAATGTTAGCCGAAGCCAAAGTTGCATAGGTTCTGCCTGCAGGCATATTATTTGCAGCACGCTCAACGCCATTTATATAAATCACTATTCCATCATTCCGCTGTACATTAAGCTGAACGTTTAGTAAACTGGCAATTTCGGCACCAGTAAAAGAAACCGAATTTCTGAAATAATAAGCGGTGTATTTATTACCAGCTGCAGGTGTACATATGGGTGTTAGGCCACTAGGTAAACAAGTTGTTTGACCCGAGCTATATCCATATTTTCCCGGACCATTAACAGGTGAAGCGCCAACATTCCAATTGGCCGTTAGCGCATAAGCAGACAGTTTCCAGTTATTACCCGAACCATCATTTGGCGGTGCTGCATTAACAGCATGGTAATCCCAAACACTTCCAAATGGTAATTTAACAGAAGGAGCAGGATTATCAACATCAATATTAATACCTTGCCCATTATTATCGCGGCTGTTACCTGTTGGCGGCACTTCGCCGGTACCCGGTGTACCCGAACCTACACCCGATGTGGAAATAATACTGTTAGAAACATACACGATATTTCCTCTTACTGAGGCATTGTAGTATCGTGAAGCAAATGGACGAATGATTTGCGAAACTGCCGTACACGACAACAACAAAAACACAAGAAAGACTTGTATAATTTTTTTCATAAATACGGATTCACAATTTTCCAGGAAGTTTTCAATTTCCTTATTAAGCTACTGAACTGCTTTTTTAAATTATGTCAGTAATTTTTCCATGTTTTTTAAAAATTCATGGGGGTATATAAATGCAGCCTGTCCTTGTTTAATTTCCTTTCTAGTAAAATATTTATTCGTAGAAAAATATCTACAAGTCAGTAAGAGCAAAGTTTATAATCAACTCAACGTAATTAAAAGATTATTTATTTTACTGCAGGAGATAAGTTTTTTACGTTTGAAAATGATATGAATTATTCCTTTTAAGTATAGCTCATAGCAATTACAGTTAGTATCACTACAAAAATCCCTTTTAAGCTGGAGAAGGGCAGCTGTAAAAAAAGAAAAAAATTCATCATCAGATATTAAATATTTATTTGTTCACGACATTTTCGATGATAAAAATCTGCATCGTATAAACACCCTGCGTATATCTACTTGAACCGTATTGTCAATAGCAGTATCTATTTGCAATTGAAGTATAATTACGTCTTCGGCATTAACTGTAAAATCTGCTGCTCATAAATTTTGTTCCAGATTTAGTAAAATAAAATTCTGTTACCCAATCTATTTTACAACGAATTTTTAATTTTATCGCATAAAAAACTGCCCTTTCTATGTAGAGAGGGCAGCGTACGCTTTTTGCGATATCAGCATTTGATTTATAATTTTAAAAATTTTTGAACACTTTTCACTTCATTTTTTGAGTTCATAATTTTAATAAAGTATAGTTGAGGCAAAAAGCCCAATAGGTTTACTTTTATACTAGCGCTTACAGAGCCAACCGGCAATTGCTGTTTGTACAATATGTTACCCGTAACATCGGTAATAACAAATTGGCTCCCAGCATCTATTCCGCTAATATTTAAATTAAGTATGTCTTTTACCGGATTTGGGAAAATGGTTACTACGGATTTTCCAAACGATGTATTGATATTAATTGTATGGCTGTAGGTTACTCCAGCATTTTTATTTACCTGTTTAATTCTATAAATATTGCTGCCAATATCAGGTATGTTATCATATGCTCTGTAAACCTGTCCGTCAACCTTTGCAATTTTATAAAAAGCACCCGACCTATCAGCTTTCTCCACTTCAAAATAATCATGCATGGCATCCACATTGGCTTCCCAGTCTAACTGTACCGTTTTGTTAGGTAACAGCTTGCCATAAAAATTAAGGAACGTTACCGGCAACGTAGTTAAAGGCACACTCTTTATCAAGTTTATGTTATCAATATAAAATCCCTCGTCTCTTTCAAAAGCAAATGAAGATGCGTCATTATCTGAAGTAAACTGCAGACGCAGATACAGATTACTTGCCCCAGCATAAGCACTAAGGTCGTACTGTTGCCGTGTCCATTGATCCTGAATACCCGTTAAAGCAGGTTGCCCACCCAATGTTCCACCATTAGTAGTATTGGTCTCGGTTACGGTGTGGTTTCCGCAAACCGCCGTCCAGGTTGAATTATTAAGCGAAACCTGTACCTGCATTTTATCCCTGAAATTCTCGGCCCGATATTTTGCCCAAAAACTCAACTGTGCAGCTAGTGCATCATTGAGGTTAAAACTGCCATTATAGGTTACCGTTCGGGTGGTACTGGTTGTATAATCGCCAGCAGGCGACTCTGTCATAGATTTAGAACCAGCAAACTTATCCAATGTAGTATAAGCCCATTTATCTGACACATTGCTTGTTGATGTCCAGTTTGTAGCAAATGAGCCTTCCATATCGTCATAAAATACTGAAACCGGGCTGTAATATTTAGTTACGGTATCGTAAGAAATTGTACCTCCTGCTTCTACTTTCCAGGCATATTTAATACGATACGGACTGGTAACAGGATTTGTTAACGTGTAGCTGATACTATCAACATAGGTATCATAAAAAGTTCCTACCGTTGTTGTTTTAGATGAGCCTACCGACTGAATATTTTCGATTGGAATTAAAGAAACAGTTACCGGGTTAGACGACTGCCCGATGCGGCGGACCTCAAAACTGAACTTACCGGAATTGTTAGAAACTGCGATATCATCGATATCATTTATATCGTAATAATCACCAGCAGCTATTGCCAGTTGAAGGTTTTGAAAACATAATTCCTTACAAAGCTGTATCATTTGAGATACCGGTGCCCAAAAAGATCCGCCTCCGGCTTCCCCGGTCATACCGTAAATTTTCCCTTTAGTACCCATTCCTATATCACCCAATACCAGCCAATCTTTAATACTACCTGCAACTTCATAAGCAACTGATTCAGGACTGTTGCCTGCCCTGTTACCACTATATGTACCCATTAAAGCAGGTATCCGGGTATAGAAAGATGAATCGATATGGTCCATTACCGGATGTAAAGAGGGGCGGCCATATGGTAAAGAAAAATAGGGGCCAGTACAATGCTGGTCAATCGCATTTACAAAAAAACGCGTTGTAACAAAAGCCCGTATGTTTTGAGATTCTGCTTCTGAAAAAGCGCTTGGGCCATAATAGATATCACTGGATTTAGTACTGGAGCCGCAACTGGAAGTTGCTCCGGCACAATTGGCCCAGTCAACAGAAAAATTTCTGTTAAGATCAACTCCAATATTGCCCCCACCTGTACTACGCCTATTTTTTCTCCATAGCCCGCCACCGCTTGTCGGATACGAGCCGCTGGAACCTCCGTAATTAAACTGGTATCCATCTGGGTTTACACATGGTATAATATATATTTCCCGGTTATCAACTAAGCTTTTTATTTGTGGATTGGTAGCATAATTCTCTACCAGGTATTGCATAAAGAAAATCAGACTGGTACCACCAATCGCTTCACGGGCATGCATCAAGCCAGTATATAAAACCTCTGGTTCATTCTCATCTGTACTTACATTGTCAGATATTTTTACTGCATACATAGGATCACCAGCATCTGAATTACCAATTGAAAAACGGGTAACTAATGTTGGGTAAGCTGTTTGTAGCGCAAGCATGGCTGCATTCATTTCGGTATATCTTAAATATCCAGGACCAGAACTAGCACCTAAACGAAGCGTACCACCGGTACCAAATGCAGCTGGTGTTTGAATTAGATTATCAACCGGATTACAGGATGCTTGAAAATTTGCCAGATTCGTTTGCTGGTTAAACTCTTCGTCCCGGTTAAACTCTAAAGTATATTTAACCACATCATCTATTACTGTTTCAAAAGGATAGCCAGATTGTTTTAAGTTGTTCAGTTCGGCTGAATTTATTACGATCAACATGCTGTTATCTTCATTGGAATAATGATCGATATTCAGGTTATCAAAAACAAACCTTTGCACTTCAGCAGAAGTAATGGGGATTTTTACTTTACTGTATTTTTCATCCTGAGCATTGGCATATTGCCCAGATAGAATACATACAAGTATCAGGATTATTAAATTCTTTGGTTTCATCAGTTTAGGATTTAAAGGATATAAATTTTTATTGCATAACCACCAGTGATTTTGACAACACCTGGTTGTTAAGTATAAGTCTGACCCTGTATAGACCCGAGCCGAGTTTTTCAATTATTGGTAAATAAATTTCGTTTTCGCCTTTTATTAATGCCGCATTTTGCTGATGTACAACTCTTCCCCAATAATCAATAAGCGTTATGAATGCGTTGCCTGCCAAGGAAGATTGTATCGATAAAGTTGCCGTTTTTGTTGCAGGATTAGGGCTGATTTGCATTGACATGTCGCCACCGAAATCGACCCGTTTTATTTCGGTGTATAAAATATTACCCGAATTTTTTAGCACCTTTATCCTATAGTAGCTATTGGGTATAACAGGCGTATTATCTAATTGTTTATAGCTGAAATTATTTGCTGGATTTACGTTTGTGGCATAGATGGTTTGCCAAACAGTACCATCTGCACTTCGTTGCAATTCATAGCCGGCAAAATTTGTTTCGTCCAGAACATTCCAGCTGATTGCGGCAGTATTTTTATTTATTTTTTTTGCAAGGATCGAAATTTCTTCAGCTGGTAAAACATTTTCAATATTTACAAGATAGTCCTCAACTTCGCCATTTTCATAAAATCCATTGGGTGTAGAACTTGTCATACCATGGGAGGCTGAAGTTATCCGCAACCGCATAAAAGTTGTAGCACCAACGGGTAAAGTTATATTCATAAAAGACCAATAAATGGTAACCGACTGTTGTGAATTACTTGATGTTACGGTGGCTGTTCGTCCTTCGCTTGCCTGAAAAACACCATCACCATTCATATCTATCCAGCCAATTAGCGTTGCATTGGCACCTGTGTTATTAAAAACGACTACAGAACATGCATAACTTGAAATGCCGGGAGGCATAACCTGTATGGTGGGTATACCGTCATCATAATTATCGCCCGAGGCACTGGCACTGGTTTTTTTGGCAAATTCAATATCTACGTTATTTCCTATCCTCAGTGTGTTGGTTACCTCATGTGTAGCAGGATCTGTACCTCCCGGATCATAACTGTCCGGTGCATCTCCAAAATCGGTTTTTGGTTTAAAAGCTTCAGCAGCATCGCCCCAACTACCCGATATGGCTGCTCCATTGTAAGTAATATCTCGTTCTAATGCAGAATTAACTGTTCCATTATAATTATAAGGTACAATTGTACCTGATGCTGATGCACTTGGTGAACCCACATTGTACACCTGCCCAGTCCAATCCACACTTACCTGCCGTGGTACCAATGTGGAAGGTGTTGGAGAAAAATTTACTGTGCCTCCGCTTTGTAAATTCATGTGGTAGAAATCCCGGTTGCTTGCTGCTCCGTCAAAGTCATACAAAATACCGTCATTTATTCCAAAGTCAGACCAGTCGTGCAATAAAGTTCCGGAACCATTATCACCAGGTACTGCATATACCTGTGCATAATTACCGGTAGGTGCATAGGACGTATCAAAATCCATTTTCCATATGGCAGATTCTCTGTTGGAATTTGCACCTGATGAAGCATAACCTTCGATACCGAGATACAATGAACCGTTGTAAAACGCAGCAGCCCCCGATTCAACACCTGCATCATAGGTGGGAATACCTAAATTGTTCACATTCGTTGTAAGCACTCCCAGCGTGTCCCGCTCATAATCATATCTCCGTACTGTCTTATCGTTCGTTGGAGATCCGGTTAAACTGTAGGTATAATAAACCATATGCCTGTAAGGGTCATACGCCAGTGAGTTAATATTTGTTGTACCAGAATCGGTAAATAAAAATTTGGCGTTGCCAGTAGCAATATCTACATAATAGACACTGTTATTCAATGAAACTAAAATATAACCTGGCTGGTTTGTAAATGGCTGCGAAACTGCATAATAATTATTGGGTAATGTACCAGCAGAACATGCAATTAAATCAGATATCCAAAAAGAGCCATCCTCACCCGAGCTTGTTCCCGTATTGGTAATCGAAAGTGTAATGCTGGTTACCGGTAATGCAATGTCCACATTCGCTGTTCCATCGCTCGAAGAATTAGTAGCTCTGGAACTGTTGGCAGTTGCTGCTGCCGAAAAAGTACCGTTACCAGTTATAGTAAGAATTGAGCCTGACACCTTGGCCATATTCACTATTACCGGAACAGCTCCATTCGTCGCTGTTACAGTCACTTGTTGATAGCGGTCAATATCATAAATTGAAAACTTTGCGGCTATTACAGGATTATCAAATGTGAAAGTTACTACACCATCACCAACAAAATGAACATCATCTCCATTGCCATATGAACCTGTTGAACCTGTATGTGTACCGTCATCACCCGGATCGTTGGTACCGGAATAGTTATGGGTTACTTTAACCCGCTGTGCACCGAAAGTAAAATATTGTATTTGCGATTTAGCTAAATTAATAAAGCTTGTGTAACTGCTGCCGGTATTAGGTAAAAAATCACGATAGTTCCAGTTCAAAGTATCGCGGCTGTAGCCTGCTGAACATTGGGCGTAGGAATTTGTGTTAAGTATCAAAAATATCAGGACAAGAAAATACAGGTATTTTAAAGGTAAAAAATATTTCATGCTCTTTTGGTTTATAATAATATTGGACAACTATCGAATTAATAGTAAAAAAACGTAGTTTAAAAATGATGTCTGGTAGTTTTTTTTCTACGCTATATACGCCTCACAAAGGTGTTATATTGCCTGACGCATAGTGTTTATTAAGTTTACTTAAGATTAATATATTTTACGCCACTTGATTGTCTGTTTTTTTTGTGCCTTTTCAACGTGTATTCTATGTAATTCATCATAAATCTGATATTTCGCAATGGTTGTCGTAATTTTATCACTTATAAATTTTGATACGATTATGAGCGCAGGTAATGATAAAAAACCGGTTATAGGAATAAGTTGTGGCGACGTAAATGGCATTGGGCTGGAAATAATAATAAAAACACTGGCAGATAACCGGATACTTGATTTTTGTACACCCGTAGTATTTGCAAATAATAAAGTGCTTAATTTTTACAGAAAAAGTTTAGCCGACATCAATATCAATTTTACCAGCGCCAAAGAGCTGAACCGCATAAACCACAAACAGATAAATTTATATAGCTGCTGGGATGAAGAGGTGAATATTAACCCCGGAATCTTAAACGATATCGGCGGAAAATATGCAATTTTAAGTCTTACCACGGCAGGAAAAACATTAAAAGATGGTTTTATTGATGGACTGGTTACGGCTCCTTTGCACAAAAGCAATACGCAATCAGACAAGTTTAATTTTACCGGGCACACACCCTATCTTAAAGACTTATACGGCGCATCTGATGTG